>CAZQAC010000043.1:0-12151 GCA_964591125.1 uncultured Lachnospiraceae bacterium | reverse complement strand
CCGTTCGTAGCGTACCATACGTCGTCGCGATTGCCCGCCTTTTCGGCAAATTCCTCGATAACGTTCCAATTGTCGTTATTGTTAAACTCGTAACTGTGTCCCCACAAGTAGAACAGTTTGGGATTGTTCGCCCAATAATAACCCGATTTGTTCGCGTTTAAAAATTCTTCGAGCAAAGACATAAGTTTCGGATTGTTGTGATGACAAGTGGCAGGCAATCTAAGCCAATCGGACGGAATTGCGAATTTTTCCGTAGATATGGTGGTACGAGCGTATTTGATGCCGCAAAGCTTCAGCATTTCGACCACTTTGTCGTCATAATTTCCGTTGGCATACGCCATTCCCTTTACTATTCTGCCGAACGTATGCTCCAGATTTTTTCTATCCTCGATAACGTCGTACAAAGCGGTTTCGGCAGGAACTTCCGCCAAGGAAAGGTGATATTTACCGTGAACTGCGACTTCGTGATTACCGCTGTTATAAACCTCAACGGCACGTTTTTCGGTCAAATGCCCGTCTCCTTCTTTTTGTGCAAAAAAGCCGGAATTCAAATTAAACGTACATTTAATTCCGTTCTTGTTCAAAATTTCGACGAGATGTTCGTCAAACGAAACACCGTCGTCGTAACTCAACGTCAAAGCCTTATCCTTAAAATCTGGGAAACGCATCAAAGTATAATTTTTCATAATAGAAACTCCTTTTATTTAATATTCCTTTTTTATTAATATCTGATCTTTTTTATAACCGCGAATATCGTCGCACACAATATTTTCGATTTTAGAGGACAAGCACACGACTACGTCGTGCCGGCCGTAAACGTTTCTAATAGTTACGTTTTTCGGCAAACGGTCGTTTCCGTCACCGTAACGGTACCCGTCTCCCACTCTGACTGCGTAGGCTATGCTTTTGTCCATATATTCTTTATTTTCGGAATCGTCGTACACGTTTTCGATAAGAACATCGTGCAACCCCGTTCCGCCTTGATTAAGCAACCGAACCAAAGTGCAAAAAGAAGACGCTTTAACGTTTTTTATCGTAACGTTATAAATATCGTCGCTTTCTCTGTCGGAAGCGTACATACTTTCGGTGGAGCCGAAAAGCGCGGTAACAGCCACCGTATCGTCTTCGGTAAAGCCCGTTATGTTTTCTATCGTTATGTCGTGCGAACCGAGTCTTATATCCACTCCGTCACTGTTTTTTACGCGCGTCGAATCGTAATCCGAGGCAAGCAATCCTTTTACAAGCGATCCGTCGGGCAAAACGCGCGTATAATCGGAACAAAATTCCACGTCGGTTACTTTTCCGAACGAGCAGTCCAATAAATTAATCGCCCACCAGCGCTGATTGACGATTTTTATTCCCGAAATTTCGAAATTGCTCAAATGTGCGAATAAAATCACGTTGTTCGCCGAAATATGGATACCTTTTTCTTTCCAATTTCGTTCGGATAACCCGTTGTAATTTCCGCCGTCGAGAACGGCTCCGTTTTTTCCGATAATGCGGATCCCGCTGTCCCGAACTTCGGATTTCGTTCCGTTTCGAATATCGGCGACGTATTTGTTGACAAATATTCCGCAAAACGTTCCGTCTGCCAATCTAAGACGGCAACCGTCCAAAATCACGGTAAAATCGGACGGGATCACTATTGCTTTCTCTATCGAATAATTTCCGCAAACGGTAATTTCGTTTTTTCCGTCGTTAACCGCGGCGTCTATCTTTTTTTGAATCGCAGCGCCGCCGTTTTGAACGTATTCGTCTCTTTCGCGCATAATAAATTCTCCTTTTTAACTTGTCGACGTTCGTTCCTGCGATACCGAACGTTTTCTTTACTAATATACACGTTTTGAAAAACGTTGTCAAGCGAACGAACCTTTTTTCAAAATATTTACGCGATTTTCCGTCATAGAACTCAAAGCGGCTTTTCGAGCGAATTTAGTTACGGTTAAAGCTTTACTTTATGAAAAGTGATCGCGTTCGAATCGTGAAAATTATGCGCGCCGTTAAAAGCCGTTCGAGATAAAATATACGCGTAACCGTTTTCGATAAAGAAACTCGGATACTGAAAACCGACTTCCTCCGTCGGCATATCGGCATAATTCAAAACGTCTTTATACATTTTCCAATGTTCCCCGTCCTTCGAAACGGCAAGAGAAAGCACGTTTCTGCCGGGGAAAGCGTTTCCGCAAGCATAATACTTTCCTTCGTACTTTTGAATATGAAATTTCGTATGCGAGAAAGGAAATTCCGTTCTTTTTTCAAAAACTGGAACACTGTCGAAATCGTCTATACGCAACACCGTCGCTTGATTTTCCTTGTACCGCAAAATGTTTTTTACCGTTCCGTTCGGCATTTGAAGAAGATTACCCTCTATCGAACCGTCGATTTCGGGCGGAAGCAATTCGTCTTCCAAAGCGCGAAGTTCACAACCCGTCGCATGCCAATTTTCGACATTCATGAGGTCGGAGTTTTTATCGACCGAATAAACTACCGGTCTAAAAGCTTTTGCCCAACAACCGTATTCTACGGCAATAGCCAATTTATCGCCCGTATCGAGAACGGGAACGGGAGCCTTATGAAATCCGCAAACGTTTTCGTAACCGCCACCTCTGCCCAAAACGATGGGTTCGCTCCAAGTAACGCCCTCGTCCGACGAACAGCCGACAAGCAAATCGCCGTATTCTTTCGAAACCGCGAAATTATATACTTTATCGCGATGAACAAACAGCGTTCCCCAAAAACACGGAAACAAATCGGTAACGTACTTCCACGTTTTTCCGTCGTCCTCGCTTTTGAATAATTTGGAAAGATTTTGCGGATATTTTACCGAAAAAACATCCATACAGGCAAGCAAGGCGCCCGACGGCAATCGCACTATGGACGGACTTGCCAAATATCGTCCCGAAAAATAATACGCCTTGTCTTCGGGATGCAAATAATTGACGACTACGCCCGGGAAATCGTCCGAACGCGCCAACCTCATAACGCTCGACTTTTCGCCGGCTCGAATATAAAATTCGTATTCTTTGCCCTCCTCGGCATTAAACAGAGCGTCCTCTTTTCCGCAAATTTTACTGCTTTTCCCCTTCCCTTTTTCGCCGTAAAAAACTTCACATTCGGTAAATTCTCCGTACTCCCATTCAAAAGAAATTTTATCTTTCGACGGACGCACAGCCAAAATTTCCGGTCTGTCGTGTTCGACGTTAAAAGGAATATAAGGATGATGATTCCAATTTACTTTAACTTTCATAAAATCGCCGTTTCTTCGCGATTCCGAAACAAACGAAGCGAATACTTTCTTTACGCCGTTCTTTTCGATCGCATTTTCTCCTATAAAATTATTCTGTCGAAATAAGCGGCAAGATTTTTACCGTTTTTTCGAATGATTGCTCTAATTGTAACACATTATTTTCTTTTCGACAACTTTTTTATCGACTTTTTTTAATTTTGTAATTGTACAATTTTTCGGATTATTGCGATTTTCGTCTTTTTTGTTTACAATCTTACCAAAGTAAAATTTTTTATTACAAATTGCATTTTATATGTTATAATGTAAAAAAATCAAAAAGGAGGCTTTGTATGAATATACAATCTCTTATCGAAACCATCGAAACGACGGTAAAAACTCATGAATTGGGCGAAGGAAAATACGCTCGTTATCTGTCAGACAACGGACACGCACACAGAAAAACGGGAAATAACGAATACGGTTGCGCCGACGCTGCAAATATTCTTTACACAATAGGAAAATTCGAACGCGACGAAAAAAAGCGCCGATCAGCCGTTTCCGCTCTTCAAGATTTTCAACACGAAAACGGGTTGTTCGACGAAGGAACTCACCATCCCATTCATTGCACGGCGCACTGTTCGGCAGCATTAGAACTGTTTGACGCCGCTCCGCGTTTGCCGTTGATAGGTTTGAAAGAATACGAAACGGAAGAAGGTTTGCTTTCTCTGCTCGAAAACCTGGACTGGGTAAGCAAACCATGGCCGGAAGCTCATCGCGGCGCAGGCATTTACGCAGCGTTCGTCTTGAACGGAAACGCTTCTCCTCAATGGCAAAACACATATTTCGATTGGATAACCGCCCACACGGACAAACAATACGGAATCGGTATAGAAGGCGCGATTCAGGCAAAAAAGCAGCCGATTTCTCATCACTTAAACGGTTGGTTCCACTATATGTTCAATTTCGTATTCGCGCGCAGACCTATTCCTTGCGCAAAACAAGCTACCGACACCTGCATCGATCTTTATAAAAACAAGACCGATCTTGTCCCGAACTTCGAAAATTCAGTCGATTTCGCTCAAATAGATTGGATTTATATGCTCAATCGCGCGGCAAGACAAGAAGGCTACAGAGTGGACGAAGCTTGCGATTTAATAAGACAATTCGCAAATAAATACATTCCTTACCTACAATCAATCGACCATAAAACGGACGACCGGTGGAACGATTTACACTTTTTGTTCGGAGCGGTTTGCGCTTTAGCCGAACTTCAAATTGCTTTGCCGGGCGAAATTCAAACCGATTACCCGTTAAAACTCGTCCTGGATCGCCGACCATTTATTTGATAAGTAAAATTTTCGACAATCGTTCTTTTCAAAAAACATGATAAAACGTTATGTCATTTCTTTATCGATGTTCTGTATACAAGCGGAGAAACGCCATATTCTTTTTTGAATTGTTTGATAAAATAAGCGGGATCCGAATACCCCGACAATTCCGCGATTTCGCCTATCGATTGTTCGCCGTATTTCAAATACCGTTCGGCATTTTTCAAACGTAGCGAAATTTTATATTCGACAAACGTTTTGCCCGTATATCTCTTAAAGAGTTTTCTGAAATACACCGCGCTGATATGACAAACTTTCGCCACCTCCTCCGTTCCGATATTCGAATTCGGGTGCTCGTTCAAAAACGTCAAACCTTTTTCGACAATACGAAAATTCGCGCTTTGCTTTTTCGCCTCTGCTTCCTGTCCGAGATCGGAAAGTAATTTATATAAAATCGCATTTTGTCTATTCGGAACGAAAGAAGTCGAATACGAAATATATTCCGATTCCGCAAAAATCAAAGACGCGTTCGGCGGCGCAATAAATCTTTTGACGTCGGCGGCAAGAGAACACTCTTCGCTCGATTCGTTCCATAATAAAAAATTGATTCCGACAGTACCGGCACGTTCGCTTTGAAAAGAATGAAAGCGAACTTTATATTCCGCACCTTTGGGCGTATAGACAACGTCTCCGCTCACAGCTTCGACCACGCATCCGTCCTTAGTTTCATACGTCGCATTCACGCCGTCAAGATATAATAAAAGATGTTGTTTTTTCGGTAAACCAATGCAAGACCATTTTTTTCGTCTTTCCAATATTGCCTAATAACGTCGAGGAAACGAATTCTGTATTCCGTTTTATATAAAACAGCTATGTTTTCCGTTTTCATGGTATCAATTCCTCTGTTTCGTTTTTTCATTATTATAACCGATTTTTCGAAAAACTACAAACGAATTGATTTCGAAAAGTCATATTTTTGTATCGAAAATTCCATTGTTTTTTTCTTTCGTATGTAATATACTATAAATTACTTCAACGAAAAGCGAAAAAAAGAAAAAAAGAAAAAACAAAATGAAAAACGAATTTTTTGAGATCGAATTCGATTCAAAAAGAGGAATTTTAACAAAACTTATTCTGACGGGCGACAGCGAACATGCGAATTTCATCAAAAACGGACACGGATTATTCGAACCGCACACAGTATCGTTCCAAGGCAAAAATCATGACGGCGGTCGCGTAACGGACGAAGAAGCATACGCTCTGCGCTCTTTTCAAGAAAACGAAACCGTAACGAACATCGTATTCGCACGAAGAGGAATAACCATTAGCGAACGTTTCTTTTTCGAAGGCGAATATCTTAAAACTGAAATTACCGTAAAAAACACAAACGCGTATCCGTTTTATTTCAAACGAGAAGATTTCGCTTTATACGTGCCTTTTGCAGATTCATACGATTCGACAGTCGTTTGCAAGAAAAAACGTTGCCATGTCCATATCGCAGATCTCGGGCAAGCATCGTACATTCGCACGGAACGCATGGGCAAAAGCGAGCATAACGTCGGATTGGTATTTGTCGAAGGCGACGTTCAATCTTATTCGCAAGAGGCGGCGAACGACAACGACCGCGGATTTTTCGCGTTAAATTTCCAACCGTTTTCTCTGCTCTGCGGGCAAGAAACAAAAATCGAAACCGTAATTTTTTCTCACACAGGCGGCGACGACTTTTTTGAAAAAGCAAAAAAGATAAAAAAATTCGTTCGAGTGGAATGTAAGCAAGGATTTACGCTTTCAATCGGAGAAACAAGAGAAATTCTCGTTACTTCGGGAACGAAAATTTCTTCGGCAAGCGCGATTTGCGACGGAAAAAATTTACAGGGAATAATCAACGGAAACGAAGTAAAATTTTATTTTACGGGAAAAAAATACGGTGAAAAGCAAATAAATATAATTATAGACGGAAAACGGACAAAAGCAAACTTTTTCGTATCCCGTCAATTGGACGAATTGGTCGAACGACGACTTAAATTTATCGTAAACAAACAACAATGCAAGGATAAAAAATCGCCGCTGTACGGTGCTTTTCTCATTTACGACAACGAAGAACAAAGACAATATTTCTCGTTCGATTGGTCCGATCACAACGCTTGCAGAGAACGATTCGGCATGGCGATATTACTTGCGAAATATTTGCGCACTCATCAAAACGAAAAATTCCGCGCTGCGCTCGATTTGTTTACCGAATTTTTGCTTCGAGAAGCGTTCGACGCCGAAACATTCGACGTTTACAACACGATAGGAAAAGACGATTCGTGTATACGGCTGTATAACGCGCCTTGGGTAGCATTATATTTCACAGAGTTGTATTTTTTGGACAAAAAAGAAGAATATGCGGAACGAATCGCAAAAATCATGATTAAATATTACAAAAACGGCGGAACTAAATTTTATCCGAACGGCATACGTTTTTACGATTTTGCGGAAGCCGTGAAACAAAGCGGCCGTATTTCCGATTATAAGAGAATGAAAGAACTTTTCGACGAACATATCGACAATCTGATAAATAACGGAACGGATTATCCTCCGCACGAAGTTAATTTCGAACAAACGATCGTAACTCCCGCAATGTCGCTGATGCTAGATCAATACAGACTTACGGGCGACGAAAAATATCTGCGAGAAGCAGAAAAACATCTCGAAATTTTGCGTAAATTCGACGGAGCTCAGCCCGACTGTCACCGCAATAAAATTCCGATACGGTTTTGGGACGATTTTTGGTTCGGAAAAGAACAATCGCGCGTATTCGGAGATACTTTCCCTCACTATTGGAGCTGTTTGAGCGGAGCTTGCTATGACTCTTACGGAAGATTATCGGGAAAAAACGAATGGCGCGAATACGGTAAACAAACGATCGAAAACTGTTTTTGTCTTTTTGGCGAACACGGCGAAGGATTTTGCGCATACGTCAAACCGTACCGCGTGAACGGAAAACGAGGAAACTTTTACGACGCCTTTGCGAACGATCAGGATTTCGCTCTCTATTTCGCTCTAAGAACGCAATCAGACGAATAATATGTTAAAAAAATATCTAAACTAAAACAAAGTTAAAAAACGCAACGTCTATCCGTTAAAGACAGACGCTGCGCTTTAATTTATAAAATATCAACATGAAGAATATCTCCGCAATGATTAAATCACCAAGCGAGGAATTTTTCTCCTTTCAATTTCAATATTGCCTCGGTAAAGAAATAATCGCCGTATATGATGGGCATATGCACGTTTCTGCCGTACATTTCGCTTCCGTTTTGCAAAATCGAATCTTCCGTTTCCGACCAATCGCACCAATTCTTTTCCATCGCTTTCAAAATATTAAGCGCGGCGGAAAGGAATTTTTCGCTCTGCTCGCCTTCCGTAATTTTTGCAAGCTCGATTAAGCCGCAAGAAGCAATCGCGCCTGCCGTGGAATCATAGTACATCGGCGTTTCGGGCTGACGAAAATCCAATCTCGGCAACCAATCGGTTTTTTTCGTTTCGGCGATAAAATACTCGGCGACTTTGATTGCAGTATTCAAATATCTCTGCTCCTCCGTATGAATATACGAAAGCGTAAATCCGTACAAAGCCCAGCTGTCGCCTCTTGACCAACAAGACGTTTCGGAATATCCCTGTCCGGTTTTGACACCCAAAACGGTATCGGCTTTCTTTGTATCGTGCATAACGATATGATTAATCGAACCGTCCAAACGAACGTGATCGCGCATCGTCATGTCCGCTTGCCTCATCGCTATACACTTAAATCGATCGTCGCCCAGCTCTTTGCTCGCCCAATACAACAAAGGAATATTCATCATGCTGTCTATAATCGTCCAGCCGCCTTGCTCGGCACCGTTCCAACAACGAATAAAATTTCCGGCTACGTTATAACGGCTCGCTAAAGTCATTGCGGCAATCAGATTTCTGCTTCTCGATTGCTCGTTACCGGTCAAGCGATAATTGACTCCGCTCGTCAAATGCCACATAAACCCTACGTCGTGATGCAACAAATCGGGCTTTTCGAAGGCTTTATCAAGTGCCTTTTCACTTTCTTCGGCGGTCAGCTTATAACAATCTTTTTTTGTTCCGATATACATAAGCCACATTAATCCGCCCCAAAAACCGTTCGTCCAACAATCGATACCGTTCTTCGATCTATCGTCGTGTTCGCCGTTAACCGTAGTGTAGGGAATTTTATATCTGCTCTTTACCGACGTGCGCGACAACTTTTCGTCAAGCTTATTCCAGGTTTCTTTTATCCATGCTTCGTTTTCTTTTATTAAAGTCTGATAAGACATAATTATTTATCTCCTATAGTTTCGTTTTATTGTTTTATTTTACGTTTTCGAATTCGAAACGGAATTTCGCATTTATTTCGCCGCTTTTTTTCGCTACGAATTCGATAATGTACGCAACGTCCTTTTCTCCCGTATGCGAAGAGTATTCTTCAACCGAAACGGTCGGTTCGAGCGCTTGTTCGCACGTAATTCGCATATCGTCTATATACACTCCGTCCTTTTTTATTACAGGTTGAATATCCCCGACAAAACGGTATGTTATGTTGGATAAAACGCCGTCGCCCGAATATAAAACCTCAACTCCGTTTTCTTTCGTCGTATACGTCGCGAAAAGTCTTCCGTCGAAATCCGCGTATGCAGCGGAAAGATCCATGCATATCGAATTATCGTCGACGCTAACCACTCGACCGCAATACTGCCTTCCCTCGCGTTGAATTCGTCCGTCAACAATCGGAATACTATGCGAATTAGCATTGCAAACGAAATATTCGTAACGTCCGTTCGAAAAATAATCTTTCGTATATTCTCCGCAACCGACATCGCAAATATAACGCTTTTCGTCTTTTACTATCTGAAACGCACCGACGTCGTTGTGATTGTGAAATTCGTCGTTGTTTCCGCATTTCGCCGCAAAAGCGTAATTTTTTCTTTTTCGTATAAAAACTTGCGCCTTTTCGTAATATACGCTCGTTTCCCGTACTATTTCATCTGTTTCCTTATCTAAAAGCTCCAAATAATAAATACAAGACAATCCGCCCGAAAGATAATTGTTGTTCAAATTCAGCTTATATGGCGGAATATCGAATTCATCGCCGTACAAACCTTTTACCCACAAACAAGGCTGAACGTTAAGTTTAAGCCGCTTTCGACCTCCGTCTGCGAACGGAATGTAAACTTCACTTTCCATTTGCGCGTTTTTCGTATAAGCGAGCGTTTTTTTCAATTTAGAACAATCGATAAAATCCGGACGTTCTCCGTACAGTCGAACGTAAGCGGCAAAAAATTCGCAAAACTCGCCGAATCCGTACTGCCAATAGCAGATTCCTTCCGAACAATAACCATCGTCATCCAATCCGTGTTCTATATAAGAATTAAAAGTATCAAAAAGCCGCTCTTTTACCTTTTCGAAACGCGTGGGGAACATATACATGTAAGTCAATCCGACACCGCTTGCGCAAACCGCTCCCCAATTATTCGTATTGCCGGATTCCCACCCAGATTTCTGAGATTCGTAAGGAATCAAAATTTGACGTTCGAGCGAATTTTCTATTCTTTGCAATAAATGTTTCGAAAGCTTGTCCTTGAAAATATACGCGGTTTCAGCAATGTTCGCACCCGTGTCCGCCGAAAACAAATCCACCGATACGCCATGAGCGGGAAGAACCCATGTGTATTCGTCGCAAAGAGCGGCAATCGTATCTTCGAGTTCAGGCAAATACTTCGAATCGGTCAAAGCAAGCTCTTGCAATAAAAACAATCTGTTTCTGCGATAAAAATACGCGACCTCGTATTCCCTGCGATTGCCGTCTTTCCAAAATCTTTCGTAAGCAGAAAAAGGCAAAGACAAAATCGGTTTTCCCTCATGCTCGTAAGAATAAACTTTTTTTACTTCGCTTATATACGTTTTTCCTTGTTCTGTATTTATGATATCTCTTAACGTTTCGTAATCGAATTTTTTCATAATCCAACTCCTTATTTCGGTTGCTTTCCTATATACGCCAAGATTCCGCCGTCCACGTACAATATGTGTCCGTTAACGAAATCGGACGCTTTGCTTGCGAGAAAAACAGCCGGACCTGAAAGATCTTCGGGATCGCCCCAACGAGCCGCTGGAGTTTTAGAAATAATGAAATTGTCGAAAGGATGTCTGCTTCCGTCTTCTTGACGTTCTCTGAGCGGCGCCGTTTGCGGCGTTGCGATATACCCCGGGCCGATTCCGTTACATTGAATATTGTATTCGCCGTACTCGCTCGCGATGTTTTTGGTAAGCATTTTCAAGCCGCCTTTCGCAGCGGCATACGCAGAAACGGTTTCTCTGCCGAGTTCGCTCATCATGGAGCAAACGTTAATGATTTTTCCGCCGCCTTTTTTAATCATGGACGGAATTACGGCTTTCGAAACGATAAACGGCGCATTCAAATCCACGTCTATAACTTGGCGAAACTCTTGCGCGCTCATCTCGCACATAGGAATACGCTTTATTATTCCGGCATTGTTGACGAGAATATCTATTATGCCGATTTCCTTTTCCACGCGCTCGACGAACGCATTCACGGCGTCCTCATCGGTTACGTCGCAAACATATCCGCGCGCGTTTATTCCCTGCTCTTCATAAGCTTGCATCCCCTTATCGACCAATTCCTGCTTAATGTCGTTAAAAACGATCGTGGCGCCCGCCTCTGCGAACGCTTTTGCTATCGCGAAACCTATACCGTAGCTTGCGCCGGTCACAAGCGCGATTTTTCCGTCAAGACTAAACATATCTTTCATTTTCGCTCTCCATTTACAACAAATCTTTATTTTCTATATGATCCATGTCGGTAAATTCTTGATTTTCGCCGCACATAGCCCAAATAAACGAATACGCTTTCGTTCCCACACCCGAATGAATGGACCACGACGGAGAAATTACAGCTTCTTCGTTATGCATTATAATATGCCTCGTTTCCGTAGGCTCACCCATCATGTGAAATACCACGTCGTTTTCGCCCATGTCGAGATATAAATACACTTCCATTCTTCTGTCGTGAGTATGACACGGCATCGTATTCCAATTAGAACCGCTTTCGAGCTGAGTCAATCCCATAGAAAGCTGACAGCTTTTCATTACTTCAGGGTGTATATATTGATTTATAACTCGTTTGTTACACTCTTCCACACTTCCGCAAGGAACTTTTTTCGCCTTCGTAATATCTATTTTCACAATCGGGTAGCTCGTATGAGCCGGGCAAGAACTGACATAGAATTTCGCAGGAACCTTTTCGTCACAGCTTTTAAATACGACTTCCTTATTCCCCATTCCGATATAAATTCCGTCGCGTGGGTTCATTTCGTATTCCGCGCCGTCTACTACGACGATTCCTTTACCGCCGATATTGATACAACCCATTTCGCGGCGTTGCAAAAAGTAATCCGCAGCCAATTCCTTTCCGCACTCTAATTTCAATTCTTGACGAACAGGCATAATGCCGGCGGTAATGATTCTGTCTATATGACTGTACACCGTTCTTACGTTGTCCTTTGTGAAAAGATTGGCGATATGGAATTCC
>CAZQAC010000042.1:0-12736 GCA_964591125.1 uncultured Lachnospiraceae bacterium | reverse complement strand
ATAAAAGCGTACAACCAAAGCATCGCCGATCTGTTAGATAAAAAAGTTATGTTAGTTTTCAAAGGCATAACCCTTAAAAGCTGACTTTTTTTGATATTCCAAGGGTGTGAGCAGTGTGTATTTTTTAAAAATTTTTGAAAAATAAGATTGTGAAGAAAAACCGCACGCATAAGCAATTTCGGAAATGCTTTTATCTCGTTCTATAAGCATATATTCAGCCTGTTCGATTCTTAGTTTTTCCAAATATTTTTGAGGAGTAATATCCATAAGTTCTTTAAAAATTTTTTGAAAGTGATTGGGTGAATATCCGGTTATCGAACCTAAACGTTGTAACGAAATATTTTTATCCCTATTTTGTTTTATAAATTCGATTGCTTTTTGTACGCAATCGTTTTCTTTTTGCATAGAAATAGCCGAAACCTTTCGATTCCTATTTTCGTCCTTTTTTACAAAATACAATAATTCACAAATTTTGGAATAAAGAAAATAGTCGGTTGTTTTTTTTGGATAACGCAGCAAGTGACGAAATATCGCCTTGAAAATATTTTGATAATTTTCCGCGTTGATCAACGTAAAATATTCCGGAGCCGACATCAAATCTTTGTAAACGGAATCGTCACGTTTGAAAAATAAATGCAAACAATAACATTTAAAATGCAAAATGCTATTGCTTTTTTGGTTTGGTTTTCTCACTATCAGCATATTCGGTCTAAGTTTTGCGCTTTTGCCGTCAATATTCGAAACGGCATTTTTATCGCAAGATAAGATATAATCGAATTCAAAATGTTGCACGGTGCGAATCGGAGATTCTTTCGTGTCATAAAAAAATTTTTTACTGTCAAATAATCCGCATTGCAAAATCGTTTCGGTTTCCATGTTTTTTATCTCCTTAATTAAATTATAACATAAAAATTCGTTTAAGTCGATTTAAATCGTAAGATTTTGCAAAAACATCGTTAAATTACGATATATTTTTCGGAATTTATTATGTATAATACTTTTGTTGACGGCAAACAAAATAAAGTTAGACGCTAACAAAAGTTATAAAATAGGAGTACGGTTATGCAAAAATTTATAGTTGAAAATCATGAGCCGAGTTTATTGCCGGAAGGAAAAAAGTGGAAACTCTCATGGAACGACGAATTTGACGGAAATAAGCTTGATGAAAGTAAATGGAGTTATAGATTAAATTTTTGGGGTAAATACGCCGACCAATATACAGATAAAGGCGTTTCTTTGGACGGAAAAGGCAACGTTGTTTTTCGCCCTGTCATAGTAGATGGGAAACTAAAATCGGCTCAGTTGCAAACGGGAGCGCTCAGTTACGATAATCTGGATTTCGACAGTGCTTTAAAAAACAGATTGGACGGATTAAACGGCGGAAATCCTTGGGGAGAAGTGGAGCTTTGGCCTTTTAAAGAATTCGATAAACCGAAGTTCATGCATAGATACGGATATTACGAAGTACGAGTAAAATTTCAAAAAAAGGATTTTTGGTGGAGCGCTTTTTGGTTGCAATCCCCGATGACCGGCATAACATACGATCCCGCGCGTTGCGGAATAGAAAGCGACATTATGGAGAACTTCGTAAACGGTAAGCTCACAAGCGGAAATATTTATAACGGTTACGGAAAAACATTTAAAGAAAATGCAAGAATCAATTACCCTTATACGGAAGACGGCGAATATCATCGCTTCGGAATGGAATGGAGTAAGGACGGCTACGTATTTTATTTCGACGGAAAAGAAACGACGAGAACAAGTGAACCCGTATCTCATACAGAACAGTTTGTTTTGCTTTCCACTGAAGTTAAAGGATATCGTTCAAATAAACCGAAAACAGAGTGGACGGAAGAAGAATTAAACGATTGTTTTATTTGCGATTATGTTCGCGTATTCGACGCAATAGAAGATTAAATAGGAAAATCTAAATTTATAAACGTGATTCGAAAAACTTAATTAAAATTAAATGCGCCCTAAAAAGACCACATCTTTAACGGACGCATTTTTTAACAAAAAAATATTTCTTAATGCAACAAACAAAAAATAATTATTAACTTATACTACTTGAATTATTCTTCGAACGAAAAGCTGTTAACGTTATTTTTTAAGAAGTCCATAGGCTCTTTTTGTTGAGCAAGATGAGTTAAAAATTCGTCAAACGACGACGCCAAAATAGCTTTTTCTTCAGGAGAATAGTTTTTATAGTTGTTCTTAAATTCTGCCGGCAAACCGTTTATTATTTTTTCACGTTGCTTCGGCGAGAACGAATTTTTATTCATGATCGACACCTCGAATACTTTTTTGATAATTATACACCAAAATCAACGTTAAGTCAAACACACTATATTATATTAACGATAAAAAATGTATTTATGCTTGACTATTTTTATTTTAAGTGGTATTATATTTTTATGATGGATTTTCTACTTGAAACAATGCAAGCCCCCAAATACGCGACCTATGAAGACGTATGGAAGTATAGCGAATTAAAAAAATATTTCGAAAGACTTGCCGAGGATTACGAGTTAATGTCCGCGACAAAGCTGTTCTTAAGCAATGTCGAAGGTTTGGGCGATTATTTCGATAATCACGCGTTTTTTGATTTCCAAGCTTACTTGATCTTAAATGTTTTTTGGTATGAAAAAAAGCAGAAAAAGTTAGATCCGAATACCGATGAGCATAAACGATTTGTTGCCAACATTCAAACGTTCATCAGCGGAAAATGCGATAAATGGGCGATAAACAAGAAAGAGTTGGATTATCTGAAATCCGACTGCTTAAAAATCATGAAATTTTATTTATAGGAGAATTATATTGAAAGTAGCGGCTTTCGGAGAAATTATGTTAAGATTTTCTCCTCACGGATATAAAAGATTTGTTCAAAGCGATAGTTTTGACGCCATGTTCGGCGGTGCAGAAGCCAATGTATGCGTAGCATTGAGTAATTGGGGACAAGACAGTGTTTATGTAACCGCCGTACCGAAACACGATATAGGACAAATGGCAATTAATTCTTTGCGTAAATTCGGCGTCGACACCAGCCTTATATGTAGAAAAGGAAACAGATTAGGCACTTACTATTGCGAAAAAGGCGCATCGCAAAGACCGTCACAAGTCATTTACGACAGAGCCGACAGTGCATTCGCATTGTCTTCGTATGATGACTATGATTGGACAAATATTTTTAACCAATGTAAATGGTTGCATATAACTGGTATCACACCGGCTTTAAATAAATCGATGCAAGATAACGTTCTGCGAATAATTTCTTACGCAAAACAAAACGGTGTGCGAATTTCTTTCGATTTAAATTATCGCAGCAAATTATGGAGCAAAGAAGATGCGGGTTGCGCAATAAAAAAATTATTGCCGTACGTAGACGTTCTTATTGCAAACGAAAATCAAATAACCGAGATACTCGATATTAAATCCGACGATATAATTATTCAAAACGACGAATATTCTCCCGAACTAAATATGTTTATGGCTCGTTCAATTAAAGAATTATACGGAATAGATGTTATTGCCTTAACTGCACGAAGAACTAAAACTGCCGAAGTCAATACATTCAAAGCAATGATTTCGGACGGAGATAAAAATAATTATTTTTCAAAGGAATACACAATCGATATCGTAGACAGGGTAGGTTCGGGCGACAGTTTTGCCGCGGGAATAATATACGCGATAATAAACGGATATTCCATGCAGGAAGCCGTAGATTTTGCGGTTGCTTCCGCCGTTTTGAATCATTCTCTCGAGGGCGATTTCAATCTCGTATCGAAAGAAGAAATCGAATGTTTATTAAAGAATAATTCCGCAAAAGTACAAAGATAGGTGTTGTTGAGGTTTTGTTTACTTAAATTATTTTCGGCAATAAACAGATTCATAGAATCACAAAAAACAACAATCAAAAAATAAAGCGTCATAGAGATTGTCGACAAGTTTTACAGTTGCTTGCGGCAATCTTTTTATGATAAAATTTTCACAAAAAAATTTGAATAAAATACTTGACAAATGCACATAACAGATATATAATTTTAGCAGTCGTTAACAAAGAGTGCTAATGATTGAGCGTATTAATTGCTAACGTCGTCGGAGTGTTTATGGGAATTTCCGGTAGAAAAGAAAAAATATTAAAAGCTGTCGTCGAACGGTATATCGTAAGTTGCGAACCGATTTCCAGTTCCGAAATTCGCGACGAACATTTGCCCGATTTAAGTTCTGCTACAATCAGAAACGAATTGGCTGCGTTGGAGGAAATGGGTTATTTAGAACAGCCTCATACTTCGTCCGGCAGAGTGCCTACTGCGGAAGCTTACAGATTATACGTCGATAAACTGATGCCCAAAAGAAAACTTTCGTCAAAAGAGCTGAAACTTATAAGGACGTATTTCGGAGGCAAAATAACGGAAATAGACGATATCTTAAAAAAATCGGCAAAACTTATTTCCGAAATTACAGATTTAACCGGCGTTGCGGTATCTCACGGAATCAAAGATGCGCGAATAGAAAACATTAAAATCGTAAAAATTTCCGATAAGACAGCGTTGGTAATAATAGTAACGGATTCAGGAGTCTTAAAAGACGGTTTTGTCGAATTCGGCGATGATCTCAACGAAGATTATTTTGTTAAAGCAAGCGGATTCATATCAAATTGCTTTAGGGGATATACTATTAAAGAACTGAATTACCCGACGAAAATAATTAAGAACATTACGAAAGAATATGAAAGACTGTTCGAAATTATTTACGAATTGATAAAAACATATGCAAGTAGCGATATCGGTTGCGACATCGTATTGGAGGGCAGCGCAAAGCTGTTAAGCCAACCGGAATATTCTAACGTCAATAAAGCAAAAGCAATGCTCGAATTGCTAGAAACGAAAGAACAGCTCGTACCGCTTATTGATTCCGGGAACGGAGTATCTTTGAATATCAAAATCGGTAAAGCTTCCGATTCGGATGCATCGATGCCGGATTGCGCCGTAGTTACGGCAAGTTACTCCGTAAACGGTGTGAACATAGGAAACGCGGGCGTTATCGGTCCGATGCGAATGAATTACGCAAAAGTCATTTCCGTTCTCGATTACATCGGCAAGACTATCGAGGTGTTACCGGAAGGACAAGTAAAACAAATTGAAAATATATTAGAAGAGGACGCTTTTAATGAGTAAAGAAAAAAACAAAAAAGAAGAGTTAAATGAAGAAACGGATACTGTTGTCGAAGACGTAGACCAATCTTCTTCGGAAAACGAAATTACCGTAGACGATCTTTTGGTTAAGTTGGCGGAACTGAAAAAACGCGCAGACGATCAAACCGCACTCGCCGCAAAAGAAAGAGCACGCGCAGACGAAATGACCAACGTTGCCGCGCGAATGAGAGCTGATTTCGACAATTATCGCAAACGCACCAACGATTCTATCTCAAAAGAACGTGAAAACGGAAGATTAGAAGTCTTAGAAAAGAACATTTCCGTAATCGACGTCGTTGAACAAGCGCTTACGATGATACAAGACGAGTCGGTAAAAAACGGTGTGCAAATGATCAAAACTCAGTTGGTTTCGATGTTACAAGCTTTCGGAGTATGTGAAGTAGACGCAACGGGCGAATTTGATCCAAAAAAACACGAAGCCATAATGAGAGTTCCTTGCGAAACGCCGGAACAGAACGGAACGATCAAAGAAGTTTTCCAAAAAGGATATGCTGCGGGCGAACGGTTATTAAGACCTGCGCGCGTTATCGTATATAATGATTAAAAAGATAAAATTTGGAGGTAAAATATCATGGGTAAAATTATAGGTATAGATTTAGGAACAACAAACTCTTGCGTAGCGGTATTGGAAGGCGGAGAGCCTGTCGTAATCCCAAACAGCGAAGGATCGAGAACAACTCCGTCCGTTGTAGGTTTTGCAAAAGACGGCGAAAGATTGGTAGGTCAGGTAGCTAAACATCAAGCTGTTGCCAATCCGGACAGAACCATTATTTCAATCAAAAGAGAAATGGGTTCCAATCATAAAGTAGGCATCGACGGAAAGGATTATTCTCCGCAAGAAATATCGGCGATGATTTTGACAAAATTGAAAAACGATGCCGAAAGTTATCTTGGCGAAAAAGTAACCGAAGCCGTTATTACGGTTCCTGCTTATTTTACCGATTCCCAACGTCAAGCAACCAAAGATGCAGGAAGAATCGCGGGACTCGAAGTAAAAAGAATAATCAACGAACCGACGGCGGCAGCGCTTGCGTACGGTTTGGATAAAACGAAAGACGCCAATCAAAAAATATTTATTTACGACCTCGGCGGCGGTACGTTCGATATTTCTATACTTGAAATCGGCGACGGTGTCGTAGAAGTTCTCGCTACTGCCGGTAACAATAAATTGGGCGGCGACGATTTCGATAAACGTATAATGGATTATCTTATCGAAAGTTTCCGCAAAGATACCGGCGTAGATCTTTCCGGAGATCGTATGGCGCAGCAAAGACTCAAAGAAGCTGCCGAAAAGGCAAAAATAGAACTTTCTACGCTTAATAATACAAAAATTAGCTTACCTTTCATTGCCATGGGGGCAAACGGAACGCCGCTTCATATGGATTATGACATAAGCAAAGCCAAGTTCGAAGCTTTAATCGCCGACCTCGTCGAACAAACCGTTGCGTTAACAAAACGCGCTTTAAACGATGCCGGATATAGCGCAAATCAAATCGACAAGGTAATTCTTGTCGGCGGCTCTACCCGTGTGCCTTGCGTTGTGGACGCAGTAAGAAAAGTAGCGGGCAAAGAACCTTTTAAGGGAATCAACCCGGACGAATGCGTTGCGATAGGCGCAGCTATTCAAGGCGGTGTTCTCGGCGGTGAAGTCAAAGACGTATTACTGTTGGACGTAACTCCGTTGTCGCTCGGAATAGAAACAATGGGCGGTGTCTGCACTAAAATCATAGACAGAAACACGACGATTCCGACTAAAAAATCTCAAATATTCTCTACGGCTGCCGATAATCAACCTGCAGTAGACATACACGTTCTTCAGGGTGAAAGACCCATGGCTGCCGATAATAAAACGCTCGCTCGTTTCGAATTGGGCGGAATTGCGCCGGCACCTAGGGGAATTCCTCAAATCGAAGTTACTTTCGATATCGACGCTAACGGAATAGTACACGTTTCCGCAAAAGATAAAGGAACGGGTAAAGAACAAAGCGTTACAATTACCGCTTCTTCAAACTTATCCGAAGCCGAAATAGAAAAAGCAATTAAAGATGCCGAAAGTTTCGCTGAAGCCGATAATAAACGTAAAGAGGTTGTCGACGTTAAAAATCAGGCAGACATGCTTGTTTTCCAAATCGAAAAATTCTTGAAAGAAAACGGCGATAAAGTCGATTCTGCGGATAAAGCCAAATTGGAAGAAGAATCGAACAAAGTAAAAGAAGTTCTAAAGGGCGATGACATCGACGCGATAAAGGCGGCAAACGAAGAGTTGCAAAAAGTTTCAAACGAAGTTTTCAGTAAGTTATACCAGCAAGCGGGCGGAGATCCGAATGCCGCAAACGCTACGGATAACAACGACAACGTAGTCGATGCTGAAGAAGTTTAATTAACCGGAGTAAAAATGTCAAAATCTTATTATGATATCCTCGGAGTGTCGAAAGACGCTTCCGAGGATGAAATTAAACAAGCATATCGTAAACTTGCAAGACAATATCACCCGGATTTACATCCGAACGACGAAGCGGCTGCAAACAAGTTTAAAGAAATCTCGGAAGCATATGATACTTTGGGAAACAAAGAAAAACGCGCGGCATACGATAATCCTTCTCCTTTCGGAGACATGGGAAACGGCAGCGCGGATTTTTCCGGTTTCGGTGGTTTCGGTGGCGGCGGTATTTTCGACAGTATTTTCGACATGTTCGGTGGAAACGGCAGTCGGAGCAATGCAGAATACAGTGAACCTATGGGACGCGATATCGAACAAAATATTACGTTAACTTTTGAAGAAGCGGCGTTCGGCGTAGTTAAAGAACTAAAAGTTAACCGAAACGAAGCTTGTATGGCTTGCAAAGGCACTGGTGCAAAAGACGGAACAAAACTAAAAACTTGTCCTACTTGCGGAGGTTCCGGTAAAGTCAGATACGCGCAAGATACGCCTTTCGGACGAATCGCAAGTACCCGTGTTTGTGGAACGTGTAAAGGCAAAGGAAAAATCATAGAAGAAAATTGCCCCGAATGTAACGGAAAAGGAATTAAACGAAAATCGGTAACGCTCAGAGTTCCTATTCCTGCTGGGGTTGAGAGCGGTCAATCCGTCACGGTCAGAGGCGAAGGCGAAAAAGTGGTCAACGGCAGAAACGGCGATTTGATACTGAATGTTACCGTAATGTCGCATAAATTATTCAAACGCCGAGGTATGGATTTGTATATCGATTATCCCATAACCTTCACTCAAGCTATTTTGGGCGAAAAAATCAGTTTACCGCAGTTAAAAGGCGGATTTTATTCTTACACGTTGCCGGAAGGTATTTTGGGCGGAACAACAATCAAAATGCGTGGGCAAGGCATTGCGACAAAACGCGGAGTGGGCGATATGTACGTAACGTTTATAGTCGATTTACCTAAAAAATTATCACGCGACCAACGCAATAAAATTAAACAACTAGGCGATGACATTAAAGGCGATCAATACGATAAAATTAAAGATTATATTAAACGTGCCGGTGCATAACGGAGAATAATATATGAAGTGGTTACAGATTACGGTTGCGACGACAACCGAAGGAAGCGATCTTATAGCATCCGTTATGTACGACTGCGGTAGCGAAGGCGTTAGTATTTCCGATCATAACGACGTAATGCAGCTAATTAAAAACAAGCAAAATTGGGATTATGTCGACGAGAAACTGTTGTTAATGGACGATAGACGCGTTTTGGTAAACGGTTTTTTTGATATTGATTTCGATTTAAGGAATTTACTCGATGAATTAAAATTTTTGGAAAAACACAGCGAATTTCCGATGGGTTCCATGGAACTGACGAAAAAAATAATTCAATCCGAAGATTGGGAAAACGAATGGCGTAAATATTATGCGCCGATTAAGATTAAAAAAGTCGTTATAGTGCCTGCTTGGCAAAAATATCAAAAACAATCCGACGAAGTTGTTGTTTACATAGAACCCGGTATGGCTTTCGGTACCGGCAATCACGAAACTACGTCTATGTGCGTTGATTTAATGCAGGACATCGAAATGCACGAAAAAAAAGTTGTGGATGTCGGTTGTGGCAGCGGAATACTCGGCATATGCGCAACCGCTTTAGATGCAAAAAAATGCGTTTTTAATGATGTCGATATGCAAGCAATTTCGGCGACAAAAAGCAATCTCGCTTTAAACGGTTACGAAAATCAAAACATTGTCGCTGGTGATTTATCACTTTGCAATGGGCTAGATCAATTCGATGTCGTTATCGCGAATCTAACAGCAGATTTGTTGATAAGGCTCAACGATATGCTTACATCGATAACTGCTCCAAAAGGAAAAGTTATCGTTAGCGGAATTATAAATGCAAGAGCGGACGAAGTATTCAAAAAATTCAGTGTAGACTTTACACCTGTTAAGATTTTAAAACAGGGCGAGTGGCAAGCAATGTTATTTGAACGTAAATGAAAAAGATTTTTTTGAATGAAAAGCCCGACAAAAAAATTGTTCTTGTCGGAAACAAGCATACGCATTTATCTTATGTATTGCGTTCCAGAATAGGCGACAAAGTTACCTTATGTTATTGCAATACAGATTATATATGCGAAATAATTTCTATAAGCAAATCGGAAACTTTATTGAATGTTTTATATACAAAGCCTTGCGAAACAGAACCGAAATTAGATTTGTCTTTATTTTTTGCAATAATGAAAGGCGATAAAAATGAGTTGGTTGCTCAAAAATGTACTGAATTGGGAGTAAAAAATCTTTTTCCGTTTATTTCTTCCAACTGTGAATGCAGAGTTGAGAGTTTTAAAACCGAAAGGATTAATAAAATAATAACCGAGGCTGCCGAACAATGCGGAAGAGGTATGCTGCCGCTTATTGACCGAGTTCTCGCTTTCGACGAAGTTTTAGCTCGATTAAAAGATTATGATATAATCGTTTTTCCTTACGAGCGAGAGAAGAATGTTTCCGTAAAAACCATTCTAAGCAAAATATCCGGTAAAAAAACGGCAATAATAATAGGCAGCGAAGGTGGTTTTACGGCAGAAGAAGCAAATTTATTGATTTCCGCCGATGCCGAATCGGTTAGTTTAGGAAACAGAATATTGCGTGCCGAAACCGCAAGTATTGCAATTGTCGCGGCTGCAATGTATGAGGGTAACGAATGGAAAATAACTTAAAATTTGTAGTATTTTCGCTTGGTTGCAAAGTCAATCAGTACGAAGGTCGGGCAATGATTGAAAAAATCAAAGAATACGGTTATGAAGCTACGGACGAACTTTGTTACGCGGACGTTTATATTATTAATACTTGTTCGGTCACAATGGAGGCTGATAAAAAATCAAGGCAATGCGTTTCACGCGTATTGAAATATAACCCGACCGCAAAAATTTACATTTGCGGTTGTAGTAGCCAAAACGATACGAGTAAATATTTAAATAAGCCGAATATTCGATTAATTTTTGGATCTTTCGGCAAAATTAAAGCCATTGAAAGTATTGTGTCTGACATAGTACTCGGCAAAAACAACGAAAAAGAAAAAATGTTATTTTCGATGCCGACCGAATATGAAGACGATTTAACGCCTGAACTTACAAAAAGCAGAGCTTTTATTAAAGTACAGGACGGATGCGATAATTTTTGTTCGTATTGTATAATACCATATTTGCGCGGGCGCAGTCGCAGTCGCTCTTTATCGAGCATAATGACGGAGGCTCAGTCAATTGCAGATAAAACAAACGAAATCGTTATTACAGGAATCAATGTTTCCGATTACGGTTCGAATATAGGAAAAACACTTACAGATCTCGTTCGCGAATTAGGAAAAATAAACATTCGCAAACGCTTTGGTTCATTGGAATGTAATGTCATAGACGACATTTTATTGAAAGAAATGCAGAACGCAGGTTTTTGTGATTTTTTCCATTTATCAATGCAGAGCGGTAGTGATTCGGTTTTAAAAAGAATGAATAGGCATTATACGTCATCTCAGTTTTTGGAAAAAATAAACTTGATTCGCCAATATTTCCCCGATGCAGGTATTACTACAGACATAATAGTCGGTTTTCCTGAAGAGACCGACAGCGAATTCATCGAAACGCTTAAAACGATAGATGAAGCCAAGTTTTCCGATATTCATATTTTCCCGTATTCAATGCGTCCCGGCACAATTGCCGCAAAAAAACCGCAAGTCGAAAAAGAAAAAGTTAAAGATCGCGAATCGATATTAAAAAATAAAAAACAAGAATTTAACCGAATTTTCATTCAATCTCAATTAGGAAAAACAGGAAAAGTTTTTGTCGAAGAAAACGACGGCGAATACAACGTCGGCTATACGTCCAATTACATTAAATTGTATACAACATCGCCAGTCGGCAGTTTTGTCGATCACAAATTAATTAAATATTTCAAAAACGGAGCCATAGGAGAAGAAATAAAATGAACGATTGCATATTTTGTAAAATAAACAGCGGTGAAATTCCGTCAAAAAAATATTACGAAGACAAAAACATGTTTATAATTAAAGATATTGAGCCTAAAGCTTCATTACATTATCTTTTGATTGTCAAAAAACATTTCAAGCTTCTGTCTCAAATGACAGAAGAAGACGAAAAAATGATCGGAAAATGTCTGAAAAAATTAGCCGATTTAGCCGATGAGCTAGGATTAAAGAATGGTTATAGATTGGTTATTAATCAGGGCGACGATGCAGATCAAACCGTATTTCATTTACATATTCATGTTCTCGGCGGACAAAAAATGGATTTTCCTTCATTAATGGCTTAAATTTATTTGACAAATTCAAATAAATTATTTATACTATATAGGTATTAATTTTTGTGTTCGTTGCGAACAAGGTGGTGTAAAACAATGTCAGTTATTCGTGTCGGCGAAAACGAGTCTTTGGATAGCGCGTTGAAACGTTTTAAAAGAAAATGCCAGAAAGATAATATCATGGGCGATATGAGACGTAAAGAATGCTATGAAAAGCCATCCGTTCGCAGAAAGAAAAAAGCAGAAGCTGCGCGTAAACGTATTAAAAATTAGTCTAATTTAATTGTTAAAATTAAGTAGTGTCATCGGAAATCAACAGAATTTCGGTGACATTATTTAGTTTTATAGCTCAACAAATGTTTATTTTCAATTAAAATTAAATGTTTATTAAATTTTTTAAAAAACATGCAAAAAACAGTTGACAATTTTTTTTATATGTTATATACTATATGAGCATTGTGATTCGATTTGGTTGCTTAAAACCTTATGCGGATGTGGCGGAATGGCAGACGCGCTAGCCTTAGGAGCTAGTGTCCTCGACGTGGGGGTTCAAGTCCCTTCATCCGCACCATAGTCACACAATATGCGGAAGTGGCTCAGTGGTAGAGCGTTGCCTTGCCAAGGCAAATGTCGCGAGTTCGAATCTCGTCTTCCGCTCCATATAGATTATATAAGACGCATTTAGTTGCGTCTTATATATTGGATATGGACGATTAGCTCAGCTGGTAGAGCACCTGACTCTTAATCAGGGTGTCCAGGGTTCGA
>CAZQAC010000041.1:0-12850 GCA_964591125.1 uncultured Lachnospiraceae bacterium | reverse complement strand
CCGTTTTCAACCGGTTTAACTGTCAATTCTACGCAGACGATATCTACGGAATTATTAAGGAGAAGAAATGAAATACTTTATATCATAAACTTAAATAAAAGCCCTTATCGTTTATGACTCGTAAGCATCGACAACCTTTTATACAACAAAAAAATCCGCAAGAGTATAAACCAGCCTGCGGATAAAATTATTATTTCATTTTATTCTAAATTTAACATAAAACCCTACAAAATATAGAAAATTTAAATCATGTCTGACCACACGGTAATATTACAATCGACTTCATCATAATTTTGTCCGGCAGACGCATAATCAATAAACTTAACAACTTTATCTCCCTGATAAGTTTCATAAGCATATTCACACTCCACGCAAGGTTTAGCTTTTTGCAATACGGAATTATCAGATAAAGCAGCTCTGAAATTTTCGCCGACTTGTTCATCTCTTGCTAAAACAACTGCACCTTTTTTAAACGCAATTTTGTTATTAAGAACAATCCTGCTTATTTCAACACAACCTTTAACTTCAACGCAATCGCCAACAGACCATATTCTATCAATTTCACAATAACCATAAGCATTTATAACATAATCGATTATCTTGCCGTTAATTTTAACACTCGTATTATTGAGCCACTCAGGAATTCTTAACAACATTTTTCTTTCGGCATTATCACATTTTTTAATAATAATTTTGGAACATCCGGTTTTATTTAAATCGCCGACGATAGAAATTTCAATGTTGTTTATTACGGCTTTAGCTCTCTTGAAATCATTTACTATAATCTCATTTTCGCACCCCGACATGACACCGAATTGATTAAGAATAGCTACTCCGGCGGCACCTATACAGTTACAACAACCATAATAATATCCGGGCTTATATTCCATATGTCCGCCTATTTGTTTGCCTCGTTTATCATAATACAACGGGCTGTAACTGTCGAATATATATTTGACTCCGTTATTGTAATTTTCACTTTGATTGGAGCAATATTTTAAATCGTTCAACTTAAAATTAACCGATCCCATAAGAGCATTGTATCCGGATTGCTCGATCAAATCAATATATTTGGAATTACTCGTCAATTTAAACAAGTTCATGCACAATTTCATCCAAGTAACCGTGACGCAGGTTTCTTGCATAATAAAATCGCTAGCCGGTTCGGTTTGTCTGACAGCAGAATTATCAAACAACTCATGAGTACAACCGCAACAACCTATAACCGACACATCGCTCTCCGCTACCATGTCTACGAAATTTACGACAGCCGTTTTATATTTTTCGTTTCCGCAAATACGATAATATTCCAACAAGCCTTCGAAACACGACATCATTTCATACGCTTTTGTAAACGGAAATTGATACGGATACAGTTTTTTGCTATAACTAGCCTCAATAATATTTATTTTACTGCAAAATCCAGTAGAAATGAGATATTCCGAAAAATCCAAATAACGTTTTTCTTTAGTTAAATAATATAATCTTACAAAAGGCTCAAGTATCGAACATGAATTTAATCCGCCCCACCATTCGGTAGTATCGAAAATACTTAACTTTCCGTCCTCTTCTTTTCCTATTTTTGAAATGATATAATCCGCCTGTCGCTTTAATACGTCAATAATAATTTTCGAAAAACGTTCGTCCTTACATATTTCAAGGTAATATTCCATTCCGAGCATGACATACTTTCTGCCCCACATATCCCAACCTTTAAATTCGTTTTTAACCGTATATGAAGAAATTCTGCCGTATTTATCCTGCGTACTTATAATATCGTATACGCTATTGGTAAGTATGCGATATAAATTGTAATCATGATTAATTAAATAAACCATGCAAGCTCCGCGCATCATCTTGCCCCAATATTCACACCGCCAAAAACCGTTGTCGTCATCAGATTTCCGTCTGAAAACATCGACAAAATCCTTCCATAACGAACAATCTTTCAACTGTTTCTCCACAACGAAATCCATAGCGTGTTTTCGAGACCCGTATGTATAAATTTGTTTATTTTCCAATGCGTGGACAGCATCGGATTTACCACATGTCGTTCTAATCATTTTATATATTACCTCCGGCATAGAACGAACTCCACTTATGTTTTCTTAAGTGGAGTTTATATTTTTTACTTAGCGTATTCGGTACTACGCAATTCTCTTACTACGTTGACTTTGATTTGACCGGGATATTCCATTTCGTTTTCAATTTGTTTTGCGACTTCTTTTGCCAAGAATACGGTACCTGCATCATCTACAACTTCGGGTTTAACTATGATTCGCACTTCTCTGCCAGCCTGAATAGCAAACGACTTCTCGACGCCTTTATAACTATTGGCAATGCTTTCCAATTTTTCAAGACGCTTAACGTAATTTTCGATAGACTCGCGTCTTGCTCCCGGGCGACTACCGCTTATAGCATCGGCGCACTGTACAATAACAGCCTCTATAGAATTAGGTTCTATATCGTTATGATGAGCGGCTATGCAATGTATTACTTCCTTGCTTTCCTTATATTTTTTCGCAAGATCCGCACCAATCGTTATATGCGTGCCTTCAACTTCATGATCGACAGCCTTCCCTATATCATGCAACAGCCCCGCACGTTTTGCAAGCGTTACATCGGCGTTAAGTTCGGACGCCATAACTCCAGCAATATACGATACTTCCAACGAATGTTTCAAAACGTTTTGACCGTAACTTGTGCGGAATTTAAGTCTACCGAGAAGTTTAACGAGATCGGGATGCAAACCATATATGCCTGCTTCAAACGTAGCGTTTTCACCGGCTTCTTTAATTTGCGATTCAACCTCTCTTTTAGCTTTTTCTACCGTTTCCTCTATTCTACCGGGATGAATACGTCCGTCCGAAAGCAACTTTTCGAGCGCGACACGCGCAATCTCGCGTCTGACAGGATCAAATCCAGACAAAACAACGGCTTCCGGAGTATCATCTATAATCAAATCGACACCTGTTGCGCTTTCTAAAGCTCTAATATTGCGACCTTCGCGACCGATAATGCGACCTTTCATTTCGTCGTTAGGCAAATTGACGACCGAAACCGTTATTTCCGACGCATGATCCACCGCGCATCTCTGAATAGCTAAAGACACAATTTCTTTTGACTTCTTTTCGGCGTCGTCTTTAGCTTGCGCTTCGATATCTCTAACCATTTTAGCCGCGTCACGCTTGGCTTCGTCTTCAATATTAGTTATAAGCAAAGCCTTAGCTTCGTCTTTAGTCATCTTAGCGACTTCTTCGAGAGCGGAAATCATTTTATCGTGAGCCTTATCTATTTCGGCTTGTTTAAGCGAAATATTATGCTCTCTTCCCGCAAGTTCTTGCTTAAATTGCTCGACGTTTTCTAATTTTTTGTCAAGCTGATTTTCCTTCTTCTCTAAAGCCTCTTCCTTTTGCTGAATACGTATTTCGGAACGTTGTAATTCATTTCGACGGTCTTTTACTTCCTTATCGAATTCGACACGTTCTTTATGAATTTCCTCTTTAGCCTCTAAAACTGCCTCTTTTCTAAGAGTTTTAGCCTCAGCCAAAGCATCTTCAACTTTTTTGTTAGCATCCTGCTGCGCCTTCTCTACAATATTTTTTCCTACAATTTTGCTGATGAAGAAAAATGCGGCAGCGCCAATTACCAAACACACAACTGCAATCAACACGGTAGCCCATACCGGCAAAGCAGCACTCAACAAAAAGGAGGACGAAGCTCTTAACATCTGGTTTAACATAAAAAATCCTCCTAAAAATATTCATTTGTCTATTAAAAGAAAAAACCGTATAATGGCTTAATTTTATAAAAAACAAAAGACGAATGGAAATTACCATCCGTCTTTTATTATAAACTATTTTCAATCAAAAGTCAACTACTTATAACAATAACGAAACATTTATTGTTCTGTTTTTTCATCCAAATCGTTATTTTCGTTCTTTTCATCGTTATCGACCGTTTCAAAACCGGATTCGGGATCAGCCGAAGTCTTTTCTCTAATCTTAGAAACCAATTCGGCAGCAAAATCTTTGTCTTTCTCGATCAAAGTTTTTATAGTTTCCTTGCCCTGCCCGATACGTTCGCCGTTATACGAAAACCAAGAACCGCTTTTTTCCAACAAACCGTATTGCAAAGCCAATTCAAATATCGCACTTTCGTTCGAAATGCCTTTACCGTATATTATTTCGACTTCTGCAACTTTAAATGGCGGTGCCAACTTGTTTTTTACAATCTTAATTTTAACCTTATTGCCTACTATTTCCGTCCCGCTTTTAACGGAATCGACTTTTCTAACATCGATACGAACGCTAGCATAAAACTTCAACGCTTTACCGCCGGGCGTTACCTCTGGATTCCCGAACATAACGCCGACTTTTTCACGCAACTGATTTATAAATATAATACAAGTCTTTGTTTTATTGCAAACACCTGCCAATTTACGTAAAGCTTGCGACATCAATCTGGCTTGCAAACCTATATGACTCTCGCCCATCTCTCCGTCAATCTCGACTTTCGGCGTCAACGCAGCAACAGAGTCGACGACGATAACGTCCATAGCACCGCTTCTGACCAACGATTCGCAAATATCTAAAGCTTGCTCGCCGTTATCGGGTTGCGAAATATATAATTCCGAAATATTAATGCCTAAATGAGAAGCGTAAACGGGATCCAAAGCGTGTTCGGCGTCGATAAACGCCACGTTTCCGCCCGACTTTTGAGCCTCGGCAATTACATGCAAAGACAACGTTGTTTTTCCACTCGATTCGGGTCCGTATATTTCAATAATTCTGCCGCGAGGCAATCCTCCGATGCCGAGCGCCATATCGACAGAAATACAACCGGTCGATATTACTTCGACATGATCTATGTTCGTGTCGGAAAGTTTCATTATAGAACCCTTTCCATATGTTTTTTCAATCTGTTCGATAGCGGTTGTTAAAGCTTTCTGCTTTTCACTTTTTACAATATCCGCGTCTATAACCGACGACTTTTTAGATTTCTTTTCCATAATCTCCTCCGTGGATAATAATTAATTTTCCTTAACGGTTTTTAATAACATCTTCAAAGCAGTTTTGCAACCTTCTGAAATAACCGTTTCACGATTTCCGCAAAACTCAAACTTTTGAACAACACATTCGCGCTTGTTTGCCACGGCAATATAGCAAACGCCTACCTCGCCTTCTTTTTCTGATGTCGGACCGGCATTACCCGTTGTCGCAACGCCATAATCGCAACCCGAAACATTAACGATGCCTCTCGCCATATGTTCCGCCACTTCTCTCGAAACCGCCCCGTATTGTTCTATACTTTGCGCCGGAACGCCTAAATCGGATACTTTACTCTCGTTACTATAGCATACGATACCTTTAATCAAATGCTTGCTTGCGCCGGGTACGCCAACCAAAGAACGACATATACTTCCGCCCGTAAAGGACTCAGCAACCGCTACAGTTCCTTTTATTTCTCTCAATATCGACTCGCAAATTTTCGACACGTCTTCTTTACTACTAAATACTTTTCGATTTTTTATCAAATAGTTAAACGCCGAAATAATAGCGAAAATCATAGCCAAGCAAATTGCTATTGTTCCCGCATACATAAACAAATCACCAACAACAGCATTTAAATTCGCAACAGACGGATATGCAATATAAAACGATAATCCGAACATTTGCAACGCGGTTTTAATTTTGCCCCAAAAGTCAGCTGCCAAAACGATATTTTTTGATGCAGCAATCGTGCGAAAACAAGTTATTGCCAATTCCCTTACGACTATTATTATAGTAGCTATTATAATAAGCAGTTTGAATCGATTTTCAAACGTGCATACTAAAATCAACGCGGTACAAACCAACGTTTTATCCGCTAACGGATCCAAAAACTTTCCGACGTCCGTAACCAAATTCAATTTTCTCGCAAGATAACCGTCTAAAAAATCGGTCAAACTTGCCGCTATAAAAATAATCGCGGCATACAAATAATGTGCCGAAAAATTCGTCAAAAACAGAACCGCAAATATCGGTATCAATATGAGTCTGAAAACTGTTATTTTATTTGGCAAATTCATTCCGCTATTTCTCCGATTAAATCATAACTATCAAAATCTGTAATTTTAACCTTATAAACATTCCCGACATCGGCAAACGATCCGCTAAAGATAACTCTACCGTCAATATCCGGCGCATTATCCAACATTCTTCCTATGAACTTTTCTCGTTCATAATCAATGTCTTCGTAAACAACATCTACTATTTTTCCTATCAAAGATTTATTTCTTTCAATAGTATTGCTCAAATTCAATTCGCCCATTTCACGAACCCTATGTTGTTTGATTTTTTTAGCCAAATGCCCCTTTAACTTATAAGAGGGCGTCCCCTCCTCTTTGGAATACGCAAAAACTCCGACATGTTCAGGTTTATATTCTTTAATGAAATCGTATAACTCGCAAAACTGTTCTTCGGTTTCTCCCGGAAATCCGACCATCACTGTCGTTCTTATCGAAATATCCGGCATGGCAGTTTTGAGTTTCGAAAACAATCGACAAATCGAATCATGATTACTTTTTCTCCCCATTCGTTTCAACACTTCACTCGAAACATGTTGCAAAGGCACGTCTATGTATCTCAAAACCTTTTTGCTACGAGCCATAAAATCGATTAAATCATCTGAAACCAGCTCGGGATAACAATACATTAATCTTATATAAGATATATCCGTTTTTTCAAGTTCGGTTAATAAATCGACCAACGCATACTTCCCGTAAAGATCGATTCCGTATCCCGTAACGTCCTGAGCTACCAAAATCAACTCTTTTACTCCGCGATCGACAAGCTCTCTTGTTTCCTCAACCAAACTTTCTATAGTTCGAGAAGTATATTTTCCTCTTATGGACGGTATCGTACAAAAAGTACAATGATTGTTGCAACCATCCGAAATCTTCAAATAAGCGTAATGAGTCGGAGTCGTCAATACTCGTTTATGCTCGACAATCGGACATACAAAATCGGAATCATCCGTAAGAACGCCATAAATACGTTCGTACTCGTTAGTTCCCAAAAAAGCGTCCGCTTCGGGCAAATTTTCTTCAAGCTCATGTTTAAACTTTTGAGGCAGACATCCGGTAACAATAAGCTTTTTACACTTATTCTTTTTATATTCCGACATTTCCAAAATGGTATCAATCGATTCCGTGCGAGCGCTTTCGATAAAAGCGCAAGTATTAACTATTATAGCGTCGGCCTCCGTAAAATCGCTCACAACAAGGAGTCCCTTCCCGCTCAAATAGTACAACATATTCTCAGTATCGACTCGATTTTTATCGCACCCCAAAGATACAACCGCTATTTTTTCAATTTTCGAATTCCTCACCGAAAAACTCCTTAAATCTTTCTTTAGTAATATATACTTCTCTTGGCTTTGAACCGTTTGCCGGTCCTATAAAATTAAATTTTTCCATTTGATCGATTATTTTTGCCGAACGCATATAACCGATTGCAAAACGCCTTTGTATCATTGCGCCCGAAGCTTGACCTGTTTTAATAACCATTCTCACAATATCGGCGAGATCTCTGTCATAACCTAAATCCATAACAGACTCATCTTCATCGTTAGAATTTTTTTCTTCGTCTTTACTTGCTACAATAGCTTTTTCAAACTCATCGTCAAATTCGCACGCATTATTTTCCTTTATCTGGTCTACAATATTCAAAACTTCGTCGTTTTCAATATAAGCGCCCTGTATACGAATAACATCTGGCTTATCCTGAGGCGCATAAAGCATATCGCCTTTTCCGAGCAAACTCTCCGCTCCGACTCTGTCCAAAATAATACGCGAATTGGTTTGATTTGAAACCGCAAACGCTATACTGCACGGCAAATTCGATTTAATCGTTCCAGTTATAATTTCTGCGGACGGTCTTTGAGTCGCGAGAATCAAATGAATTCCGGCAGCTCTTGCTTTACCCGCGATACTTGAAATAAGATTTTCGAGCTCACGTTTTTTGTCTGTTCCGGAACTTATCATCAAATCGGCAAATTCGTCCACTATAACAACCAAAAACGGCATTTTTTCCAACGTTCGATTTTTAACGCCTTCAAGATTATTATACTCTTTTATGTTACGAACTCTGTTGGTTTGCAAGACTTTATATCGCCTTTCCATTTCGTCTTTAGCCCACTTAAACGCGTTCATGACTTGAGCAGGCTCGGTAATAGCGTCCTTAATCATCATATGTGGCAACCCGCTGTATGCCGTAAATTCAACGCGCTTAGGATCGACAAGAATTAATTTGACGTCTTCCGGAGAAGATTTATACAATAAACTTACAATAAGAGAATTCAAACAAGCGCTTTTTCCGCTACCGGTCGTACCTGCAATCAACAAATGCGGCATTCCTTCTATCGTAGTGACCATAACCTTGCCTTGAATATCTTTTCCCAAAGCAATGGTCAACGGCGATAACGACGATTTGAATTCTTTCGAACCTATTATATCTTTTAACGCAACCAAAGCGTTTTTATCGTTCGGAACTTCGATACCTACGGCTTTTTTTCCGGGAATAGGCGATTCGATACGAATCTTATTCTTGCAAGCAAGACCATAACGTATATCTTGCTCGCAGTTTTCAATCTTCTTAACCGACATCCCGACTGGCATATTAAGCTCGTACCTGGTTACGCTCGGACCGACGGTTATATTAACAACTTTTGCAGGTATTCCGAGATTTTCAAGTGTTTCTTCCAATAAATTTTTCTTTTCTTCGTAAGCTTCGGGATCGATCACTGGAATTGTCGATTCGGTTACTAATAAATCCAAAGACGGCGCATGATACTTGTACGGCTTTTTAATTTTAGGTTTTTCCTCATCAGTTTTATTCTTGTCGACCGAGCTCGAATCAGACAAACCGTTATCTTGAGTTTTAGTTTTTGACATATTGGAAACATCAGACAATTTAACATTTTCAGACGCGTCTATCGTTTCTTCTTCGAAATTAAACGAATCGGAATTTTGTTCAAATTTGTCCGACAATTCTTTGGCATCTTCGTCGCTTACCTGAACAAATTTAGGATGTCCGTAAACATTCATATATTCTTCATTATTTAAATCATCGTCGTCATCGTCCGAAAATGCATCGTCGTCAAAATTCTCGTCAATTAATATATCGTCATCGTTGATATCGTCAATCTCTTCCGGTTCAGAATCCTCGATTTCGTCTTCGGTGTAATCCGACACCGGAATACTTTCGAATTCTTCAGATTTCTCGAAAGAATATTCAGATTTCTCATCGATCGTAAAACTACCGAAACTTTTTTCGGTATCTTCAGGCAAAATTATTTTTCCCGTAACGTAAGATCTTTTTTCCTCAGTTGCGCCGACATTATTCGTCGTCGTATTTTTGAACTCTACGCCTTTTTCTCGAATCTGTTCGTTTGACTGTTCGATCTTTTCTTCAATACGCTCAGCCATCTCCGCTTCACGCAAAGCTTTTTCTTGTTTTTCAATTTCGTTTATATCGGCGTCATACGTACTTGCCCTGATAATCTGTGCTCGATATACGGGTTTTTCGGGTTCTATTTCTTCCTTTTCTTCTTTAATAAACGGCTCGTCAGCCATTACGGAAGAGCCTATTATTATCGGCGCTTGATGCACAGGCTGTTCCGGAACGGACGGTATGACAATATCCTCCGCAACTTTCTCTTCGTCTTCTACATAGTCAGCGTTAATTATCGGACTGCGATTAACTGCTTCGACAGATTCCGCCTGCTTTTTTTCGTCATACCCGAACGATTTATCGGAGTCGCCGTATGTTTCCTCGTAAATATCGTTTTTTATCGAACTAAAATCTATCTTATCCGATTTTTTAGGTTCCTGCTCATCGGCATTAATAATCATACCTCCGATATAATTGCTGCTTAAATCCTTTTCCGGCGGCATAACGATAAAATCGTCAAGAACGTTATGCTCATTTTGTTGTTTGCTACGACTTGTTGAGTAAGAACTGTTATACGAATTGCTATAAGAATTACTATACGAACTGCTTTTTGTTTCGGAGCCGCTATTTCCGTAATTTCCCAAACCGAAAGAACCTGCGCCAAAAAAATCTCCGTACGGATTAGAGGTGCTTTCCTTTTTCTCAGAACCGCTTTTTTCTTTCGAAGATTTTGCTTGTTGTCCGAAAGACTCCATCTGAGCTTCGTTGTCACCGAACAAAATCTGGCGAGCTTTAGCTTTACTCATAAGTTCATCGAAATGTTCGTCCTGTTCTTTTTTCATAGCATTAACTTCTTCCGTATATTTCGGAACGGAATAATCGTTATAATTGCTTTCAGGCGTATAATAGCGCCTATTATCTTCCGGGAGAGAATCAAAAGTCGAGCTGACGCCGCTTTGCGTAGACGGCAAAATCGTTTCGATAAACAAATCGTTACCGTCGCCGCTGTAAGTAACCGCTCCGCCCCTTTTGTCAACGGAATCCTTCGTTTTAACTTTACGAGTCTTTACGTTAGACGAAAAAGACGTCCCGAACAAGCCGCCGTCAAAAAATCCGCATATAAACAACAAAGAAACCAAAATAACGACGGACAGTAATATATACGCGCCGACAGACGTTAAAAAATTCGACAACGCATATGCGAATAATCCGAAAAACACTCCGCCGACGGTTTTTGAATGAAAAACGGAATCGATATACGCACCGAACACCGAAATATTTTCGGAAGTCGTAGCTAATTGGATTATAATTACCGCGCAGAAAAATATCGCAATCAATAAAACGATATTCCTCAACTTGACGTTTACGGTTTTATTCTGCAAAAAGAAAATTCCGCGTATAATAAAATAAACAAAAAGAGGGAATGAAAAATATCCTATCAATCCCATGATAATATTTTGAACCACCAAACCTATATCGCCGAGAATCAACGAACCAGTAAGGTTACAAAACAGCAAAAACGAGAATACAATTATAAGTACAATACCCGCAGTATCGTGATTTTCGGGTTTATTGTTTTTATTTTGAGAATAATTCTTAGGAAGCAAAATGTTTTACCTCAAACAATTTAATTTATAAAATAAACCAAAACGACTTTTTAAATAAATGCGATTTATAAAAATACAATTCAAATTCAACTTGTTTTCAATCAACCGCAACGTATGGCTTTGCTATTCTAAACAGTATAGTAATTATATTATACCATAATAATCATTATCTTTCAATCGTTTTGAGATAATTTGTTGAACGAAATTTTAAAAATAAAATCGGCTGAAATTATAAATTAAAGCCGATTTTTACGATAATATTTATTTTTTCAACAAGGCAACTATATTTTTATCATATTGTTTTCCAACATATGCCACGGAAACCGTATCAATATTTAATACTTTTTCGGCAAACGTCATAACGTCAGAAACGGATACGTTTTCCGTAATTCCGATTTTTCTATTTACGTCAAAAACAGATTCGGCACACAAAATCGATTTACCGTTTGAAATCATTATAGACTGCACGTTTTCTTCACCAAAGGCAAGAGACGAAACTATCTGTATTTTTGCCCTGTCCAATTCTTCTTTATCGATACCTTTGTCCAGAAACGTTTCTATCTCGTTTTTTACCGACAGCAAAGCTTTTTCGGTATTAGTCGGACTGTTATTCAAACAAATAGTAAACATACCGGCGTCATTATAACCATAGCACGACGTATAAATGCTATATGCAAGTCCTTGTCTTTCCCTTACGCTTTGAAATAATCTGGAACTCATACCTCCGCCGAACAAACAAGACAATACGTTTTGAACGGCTATATCTTTTTCTTGCAAAATGCTCACGGACGGAAACGCAAGCATTATGTTAGTTTGTTCGCAATCTTTAATTCTGATTCGCTGATTATTTTTTTCGAAAACATTATTAATGTCCACTTTTTCGGCTTTCGAATTCATAAAACGATCCAACGCGTATTTTCTTACCCATCGATCCGCCTCTTCCTCAGAAACGTTACCGGCCAAAACAATAACCGTATTATCCGACGTATATCTCTTACTAATATATTCGTTTACATCGTTTCGAGTAAAGCGCAAAACATTTTCTTTCGGACCTAAAATAGTTTGCCCCAAAGATTTATCTCCATAAGCTGCCGCACCGATTAAATCACCGCAAATTTCGTCGGGGGCATCTTCAACCATGTTGATTTCTTCAACAATTACTTTTCTCTCTTTTTCCAATTCATCGTCGGGAAAAACAGAATCGAAAAAAATATCGCACAATAACGAAAAGCATTTTTCGGCATACTTGTCCAAACTTTTATAATAATAACAAGTAACTTCCTTTCCCGTAAACGCGTTTATCATTGCGCCGTAACCCTCGAAAGCATTAGCGATATCCAAAGGCGACATATTTTTTGTTCCTTTAAACATCACGTGTTCCGTAAAATGCGAAATTCCGTTATTATCGCTATTCTCAAACTTGCTTCCTGTTCCTACCCAAATTCCCGACATAACGGATCTTATCGGTAAATTTACAACGCAAACGCGCAAACCGTTATCGTAATTTAATAATTTTGTCATAATTCCTCCGTTTTATTGAATGTTGTTTGCATAATTTATTACTTCGGATACCGTTGTCAAATGTAAATTCGTACCCTTGATTTCTTTTATGATTTCTTCAAGAACCGACACCGTAGCCGCTGTCGGATGCATCAAAACAAGCTCTCCGCCTTTAATGTTTTTTGTGGCTCGACTAAAAATCAATTTTTCGTCACGATCTCGCCAATCGATCGTATCGCGAGAATACATAATCGTAGTATACCCCATTTTTTCGGCAACATCAAGCGTTATCGACGAAAAAGAGGCGGA
>CAZQAC010000040.1:0-13991 GCA_964591125.1 uncultured Lachnospiraceae bacterium | reverse complement strand
AATGCACCTCCTAAAGTTTGTCACTTTCGTGTCCAACTTTTGGGGTGCATTTCACCCAATCGGGACGCGTTTTTTGTTTATAAAATAATTTTTTCGATTACAAACTATTGAACTGTTTTTTATAATCGGACGGAGTCGTACCTATATACTTACGAAAAACTTTACGGAACGCCGTTTCGGAATGAAAATTACACATATCCGCCACTTCGTTCACCAAATACTCCGCACTTTCGAGATATTGCATCGCGTAATTAACTTTAACGGAATTCAGATAATCGTTGGGAGATTGTCCGAACTGTTCTTTAAAAAGTCTGTACAATTTAGCTTCGCACGAACAACAATGCGCCGCCACGTCCGAAAACTTAAAATCACGATTCCAATTATCGGTAATATAAGCGATTGCCTCGCATAACTCTTTTTTATATTTTTTACGCCCGTTTTCCATAATCGGCAATAATTTACTCAATAGCATATAGAATTCGGAATATGCAATCAATTTGCTCTGTAAATCCCCATGCAATTTAGAATGAATTTCAACGACGGAATCCGTTATGTCCGACTGCCCGTCAAAAGAAAAAGTCTGTAAACTGTAGCCGGTAAGAACGTTATCCGTATTTAGCTTGAAATTTAAATATATAACTCTTATATCCGGTTCGCCCGACCATTCGGAATAACAAAAAATTTTTTCGGGAATTATAACGACATCACCTTTTTTTACTTTCACTTTTTGATTGACATACGTAAAAGCCCCCGTTCCGTCCAATATAACGCCGATACGCATTTTCATTTGCCGCGTTTTGGTCGTGCATAGATGTTTATATTTGTATTTATGCTCTGTACTCGAAAGCTCGCATACATAAAAATTATCCATAAAATCTCGTTTTAGTTAAAAAAATATAGAATAGTTACTTTTTATAGATTATAACATATTGATTTTGTCTTGTCAAGATTCTATAATATAAATAGCATAAAGATTTAATCGTGAAAATTTACTCATCGAATTTTTAAAAACTTAAAGGAGAAAAATTATGGAAAAAAGCTTTTTGAACGCCAACGAACCGTTCGTTACCGAAATGATACAGGTCAAAACGACGATTCAGGCAAAAACAAGAATACAAAACGCAATAGCAGACGGCGCGACGGCGATAGGAATACAGCTTCAAACGATGGAAAAACAGTATCGGACCGAAAACGACCTGCGAGAATTGTTCGCATTAACAGGCAATAAACCTCTATACGTAACAAATTATCGCAGCGGAGAAAATAAGGGCATGTCGGACGACGAATTAATGAACGGATTATTAACCGCCTTGGATTGCGGCGCAACGCTCGTGGACGTTATGGGTGACACTTTCGATCCTTCTCCCGAAGAATTGACAAACGATAAAGCGGCCATTGACAAACAAATGCGTTTTATAGACGAAATTCACAAACGCGGCGGAGAAGTTTTAATGTCTTCGCACATATATTCGTTCAGAAACGCCGAACGCGTGTTGGAAATCGCCAAAGAACAAGAAAAACGCGGCGCGGACATCGTAAAAATCGTAACGGGCGCAGACACTCAAGAAGAAGAACTCGAAAATCTTGAAATTTGCAATTTACTGAAACAAGAACTAAAAGTACCGTTTTTATTCTTATCTGGCGGCAAATACAGCAAATTGCACCGCAATATCGGGCCTGCGTTAGGCGTTTGCATGTGGTTGTGTTTTCGCGAATACGACGAATTCACATATCCCGGACCTCCTCTACTGAAAAACGTTCTTAAAATCAAAAAAGGATTGCAATTATAAAATGAACGATAAAGAATTCAAAAAAGAAACGGACGGAATTTATCGTCTTAAAGTTCCGTTTGAAGATTTATACACATCCGTCTTTTTAATAAAAAGCGGAACGAAATTCGTTTTGATCGATTGTGCGACCGACGTCTCCGACGTTGACGAATACATCGAACCCTCGCTTAAAAATTTCGGGTTGAACTTTAACGATATAAGTTGTTTAATAGTCACACACGACCACGCCGATCATTCGGGCGGACTTAACCGAATTTTGCAAAAAAACGCTCAAATACAAGTCATAAGAACTCCGACAAAAATGTGCGACATAGAAATATATCCCATGAGCGGACATACTAAAAATTTCATCGGCGTATTCCATTCAAAAAGCAAAACGCTTATTTCGGGCGACGGATTACAAGGCGCGGGAATCGGAAAATACCGTTGCGGATTGGAAAGCAAGGAAGATTATTTGCAGACGATAGAAAAAATCGAACAAGACGAAAGAATAGAAAACGTTTTATTTTCGCATTCATACGAGCCTTGGTATAAAGACGGTGCGTTCGGAAGAGCCGACGTAAAAAAAATACTGCAAGACTGTAAAAAATACATATAGGAGAATATTAAATGAAAGCTATCGTAATAGAACAAAAAGACCACAGTTTACATTATGCTGACGTCGCAGATCCCGTATTAAAAACAGGCGAAGTAAAAATCGAAGTGCACGCAGCTGCATTGAATCGCGCTGATTTGTTGCAAAGAGAAGGCTCCTATCCTCCTCCACCGGGCTGCCCCGAATGGCCGGGCTTGGAAGTTTCGGGAATAATTAAAGAAGTTGCCGACGATGTAAAAACATGGAAAGTCGGGGATAAAGTATGCGCGCTTTTAGGCGGAGGCGGTTACGCCGAATACGTTACCGTTCCGGAGGAAATGGTTATGCCTATTCCGAAAGGACTGACTTATGCAGAAGCCGCGGCCATTCCGGAAGTATACATGACCGCATATCTTAATCTTTTCCACGTAGGACAGGCAAAAGAAGGCGAAACGCTACTTATGAACGCAGGCGCGAGCGGACTTGCAAGCGCGGTCATTCCGATGGCAAAAGCTTTCGGACTGCGCGTTATTACGACTGTTTTAGGCAAAAACAAAGTCAAAGAAGTCGCATATCTTAATGCAGACAGAGTGGTTGACACGACATGCGAAGACATTGCGGAAGTTTTGAAAGAAGAAGAACAAAACGGTACGCCCGTGAACATAGCCATCGATTGTCTCGGCGGAGACGTACTTGGAAAATGTTTGAAATACGTGGCAAGAGGTTGCAGATGGATTCAAGTAGCCACGCTTGCGGGCGATGTTTCGCCTATCGATTTCAGAAATATTTACGTTAAAAACATTCGCATCATCGGCAGCACACTCAGAAGCAAAACGCCAGAAGAAAAAGGCGAACTTTTACACGAACTCGTAAATAAAACATGGAACAAATTCGAAAACGGCGAAGTAAAAGTCAAAATTTACAAAACATTTCCTCTCAAAGAAGCCGACGCAGCTCAGCAAGTTTTATATCGAGGAGAAAATATCGGCAAGGTCGTATTATTAGTCAAAGAGGGAAATAACGAAAAATGAACGAAACAAAAAAAATTCTCGTGATTGGCGCAACCGGCATGATGGGTTCGCATTTAGTCCCGTTGTTGTTAAACAAAGGCTACTCTGTGGACGGGATAACGCTGGACGATGTACGCTCTAATAATCCCATGCTCCGCTATTTTAAAGCGGACGCGACAGACAATAACGTTTTGATTGAATTTTTGAAAAACGATTACGACGGAATTATCGACTTTTTGCATTATTCCGACACGCAAGCCTTCAAAAAACGCTCGGAATTGTTCTTAAAAAGCACGAAACACTACATTTTCTTATCTTCATATCGCGTATATGCCGATTTCGACGGCGTAATAACCGAAAATTCGTCGAGATTAACCGAAGCGTATCCGGACGATAAGGATTTGATCGAAAACGATTTTTACGGAGTAGCGAAATGTCATTGCGAAGACATACTCAATCAATCCGGTGCTAAAAATTATACTATAATCCGTCCCGTCGTCGTTTACGCCGAAAATTGCGTATTGCTCGTAACTTGGAAAGGCAGAACCATTCCTTATCGCGCGCAAAAAGGCGGAAAACTGTTATTGCCCGAGGACGCGAAAGACAAACAGGCGGCAATCGTTTACGCAGGCGACATAGCGCGTTTATTCGCGGAATTATTTTTCAACGAAAAAGCTTACGGCGAAACTTACACCTGCGGTTCTCCCGAACCGATTACTTGGGGAAAGCTGGCTGAATTTTACGAACAACTTTGCGACATAAAATGCCAATGGATACCGAGCGTAGATTTTGCAAAAATGTCTACGGGTTCGGAAACGATTTCCGCAGGAATGAAATTCATGCTGTATTACGACAGATTTTTCAATCGACATTTGAACGTAGACAAAGCAATGAACGACAGCGGACTGAAAGCGAAAGATTTCATTCCGCACTTTGACGGCTTAAAAAAATGCCTCGACGCTTATCCTAAGAACTATTCGCCCTCGGAATGGGAAAAGGCTCAAGACGATTTTATGGACGACTACATTCAAAAGCATAAAATCGACTAAACGCATCACGGGAGAAAAGCAATGAAAAAAATTAAAATCGCTCAAATCGGAATCGGACACGATCACGCGTCGGCAATTCACGCGGAATTACGCCGAATGACGGATATATTCGAATTCGTCGGTTATGCGGAAGTTCCCGAAGACAATATTCACAACGATTGGGCGCAAACTAATTTACGCAACTCAAAACACGTTTACGAAGGCGCAAAAAAATACAGCGCGGACGAAATTCTTTCGATGCAAGATCTTGACGCCGTCGCAATTGAAACTTACGATTTGAATTTGGTAAAATACGCTCAATCGGCGGCGGACAGAGGTTTGAACATCCATATGGACAAAGCGCCCGGCGAAAACGCGGAGGAATTCGAAAAACTGTTAAAAACGATAAAACAAAAAAAACTTGCTTTCAGCATAGGTTACATGTATCGTTTTAATCCGCTAATAAAAGATGCTTTCGAAAAAGCACGCAACGGCGATTTCGGCAAAATACATTCTGTTGACGCGGAAATGAGCTGCTTTTATCCCAAAGACAAACGCGATTGGCTCGGATTGTTTCACGGCGGCATGATGCAATATCTCGGCTGCCATTTGGTAGATCTCGTCGTTCGACTTTTGGGTACACCGGAAGAAATTATACCAATGAATTGTTCCACAGAATACCAAGGAACGACGGCAAAAGATTTTGGTTTGGCATTGTTCAAATATCCCAACGGCGTTGCGACGATAAAAAGCTCAATGAGCGACCACGGCGGTTTCGTTCGCAGGCACTTTTTAATTAACGGCGAAAATCGCACGGTGGACATTCGCCCGTTGGAAAGACACGAACCCGGCGTCGGCTATGCTCAAACGGCAGATTACAAACTTTACGACAGCGTCGATTGGGATAATCAAGGAATCGCGACTCATAGCGAAAAATTCGGCAGATACGAAAACATGCTAAAAGCCTTTGCCGCCATGGTTCGAGGCGAACGCGATTATGCAGTCGATTTGGAAACGGAAGCGCACGTGCACAGATGTTTGCTTACCGCTTGCGGAATTGCTTGCGATTTCAAAAAACAACGACTTTTAGATTAAAATTTTTTATAATTCGATTTAATTTTCGAACAACTATTATTTTGATAAATAAATTTTGCGCCGACGGCTTCCTATTTGCTCATTCGGCGCAATTTTTTATTGTTTATGTATTAACCGAAAGGATTGCATAACAATACCACGGACGCGATTCCCGTTAATATGCCTATCCACTGCATAAAACTGAGTTTTTCTTTAAAAAATATCATAGACGCAACAGTCGACAAAACAAGACCTCCGCCGTTTACAATCGGAAAAAACACCGCGCTGTCCATTACTCCGGATAAATACAGATTAATATTGTTTTGAAAAGCAACGAAAATTCCGCTCAAAATAAATACAATAATTAAAACTGTTTTTCTATCGGGTAATTTTATAGAAGAATCATTATTTTTTGTGTTTTTCTTGTTTTTCAATAAGAATATTTTAACCGTCGAATACAAAAAAGAAACGGCAAAAGCCACAAGCAAAAAGCAATTGGATTCTTCTGCGTAAGCCGAACTTTGATGTATTTTTTGCATAATGCCTATCGCACCCGTACAAACAAAAGTTATCGCGCAATAAATCAGCCACATAAAAGAACTTTGTTTGTCGTTTTTCTTCATGTCGACAGACAAAATAAAGCATACAACCATCAACGTCATTCCGATTATTTGCGAAATTCCTATGGATTCTTGCCAAAAAATCACGCCGGCAAGCGCGGGAATCAAAGTCGACATCGTCACGATCACGGTAGTGTAAGACAACGGTCCGATTTCTATTGCTTTAAGATTAAAAACCTGCTGCACTGCGGTTATCGCTCCGAACGCTACGCCTAGCGCAAACGTAAAAAACGATGTCCGACCAATTCCACTCAAAAAGAGCAATGTTATCGCCGCAAAAAAACTAACGGCCGCATTATAAACATGTCGCATTTTTTCGGTTTGATAACGATCGGAATAATACTTCTTCAGCACGCAAACCGGAAGTTGCGCAATCAAAGTAACGGTCAATAATACCGTCGTACTCATTTCAACTCAACCCAAAATAATTTCGCGCTTCGTTTTTCGGAAAAACAAACGGACATAGTTCCATCTTCGATCAAAGACGTTTCATGAGTATCTTCGTTCGTCAAAACGCATTTACGGCCCTTTGCGTAAGGCAAAGTCACCGTCAAGGTATCACAAAAATCGTTCGTTTCCTGTCTGAACGCCAATAAAACACCTCTTTCGCTCTCCGGATCGAAATAACTCATTGCCGTAAACGCCGTTTTGTCGCACTCGCGATGCCACGGAGTCAAAACGTAAAACTCCTTTAGTAAATACGGCGCTACTTTTTTCCATTCCTCAAGACCGAATTTCAAGTTATCGAAATTTCCAGTAGTATTATGCACGAATCTTTCGTCAACGTTTAACGCAGGCAAATAGGACGCTCTCCAAGTATAAACGTCGCTTATTCCGTCCTGAGATAACTGCTTTTCTTTTTCCTTTGTGTTCGCACCGCAAAACGGAATCCATTTATTAAACGCGGTCGTCATTGAAAGTCTTAACGCAATCGTCGTCCTGTCGCTGTCGCTTCTTAAAAGAGGAATACTTCTTCTCATGGATTCGAGATCGTTTCTGCCTCCGCCCGAAGCGCAAGAATCCACAAAAGCACAACCGCCGTAAGAAGACGTGCATTGAATTATATCATCCCACATTTTATAATGTCCTATTATAAATTTACATTCGGTTATACCCTTTCGATTTTCTCCTTCTTTGTCGTCGAGATATGTCCACAAAGATCTTGCGTCACAATTATTGTCCTCTCTGTACATCTCGACTTTATTCTCGCGAAGCATTTTGCAAATTCTGTCCGTCGTCCACTTTAAACACTCCGGAATGCCTATGTTATTTGAAACGGTGCGTGAACCTTCCTCTTTTCTTATAGCCCAGCTCGCGTCATAACCGTAATTCTTTACAAGATTTTCGGGATCGGTAACGCGTTCCGGCTCAAACCATACAAGCGTTTTCATTCCGTTCGCGCGAGCATAATCTGTCGATTCCAAGAAGGTTTTACCCGGCCATTTAACGGGATCGAGCGTCCATGTTCCGACGCTGCCCCACCAATCGACTTCTTCGCTCTTGCCGTCCGGGCGAACGTACCAACCTGCGTCAAACCATCTGTAATCCACCTTTACGTCGTTTTTTATCATTATGTCCAAAGAAGGTTTCCATGTCGAAAAACGTTCGGATATGCTACCGTCCGAATTAGGCAATCCGGTATCGTTAGCAAAACAACACGTAGAAAACGGAACAAGCGCGTTTCCTTTCGAATCCGCTTTGGGTAAATTATATTCGACATACCAACTGCGCCAAAAATTGGTTGCGTAGCTCTCGTTACGAACGCCGTACTCGGCAACGACGAACAATGCGGAACGTATTTTTTCGCCCGATTTCAAAAAGGTTTTCAGCCCGTTTACGGAAGAAGCGGTATATTTCGTATTTTTCCCGTCCGAACAAAAAGTCGCGCTCCAAGTTCCCGCCCATCCGATCGCCAACATCGCGCCGCCGTCGCCGTATTCGAGATCGAAATACGGAAAACAAACGTGAGTCGCGCGTCCGGTATCGGCAGACAAGGTTATCGAGCGGTCCGTTAAATCTTCGCAATACTGACCGTACTGATTTACGTAATCGCCGAGAATTCCTTTCAATTGCGGATATGCGCCGACAAAAGTTATTTCGCTCTGCATCTTTTCGATAACTTTACTGTTCTTTTCCCCTCGATTTTCTATCCAAACGGTCCACTCCGTAACTCCGTGAGAATAATAATGAGTCAAAACGAGTGTTATCGTAAGCTCGTCAAAAAAATCGAACTCTCGCGTAACTGTTTCTTTTTGTCCGACGACATCGACGCTCTGCTTTTTCTTTTTGAAATAACGTTCGGAAATTCCTCGATATTCTATTCCGTCGTATGTAAACGAAAAAGGCAAAAGCTCGGGATGGTCCTTGACCGAACGATAAAAATCGTCCGCTTTTACGTTTGTATAATCGCGTTTCATAAAAATTATGTCCTCCATGACTTGACTTTTCTTTTGTCAAGAGATATAATATCATAAATTTTTCAATATTACTATATGATTTTTATCAAAAAATATTGTTTTTTTGTCATAAGGAGAAAAAAACGTGTACGAACCTTTTTACTTACCGCAACTAAACCAATCTCTAACCGATCTTAACAACATAAAATTCTGCGTTTCCATAAACGATAAATACGTCAGTCCGAACGATCCGACGTTAGATCCGCTTCATATTCACGACAGTCTCGAAATTTTCGTTAACGTTGCGAGCAACGCATCCTTTCTCATAGACGGAAAACTATACGACCTGCCGCCCGGTTCAGCTATAATAATCTGCGCTCGACACGTTCATATGCGCATAGCCAAACAAGCAGAAAAACAAAAACATTACTGCATATGGATAGCTTCGGAAAAAAACAATCCGATTATTTCGGCATTAAACGATTTAAACGGCAACTTATTTATTTTCGACGCGAAAGATTTCGATTTTCTATCCGATTTAATCGAAAAATTAAACGACTTGCAAAACGAACAAAACGAAAAATTAGAAAAAACAATTTATTTTTTACAAATTATTTCGCAATTTATTCAAAAAAAGAATCAATCGACAGTGGCAAAAATTCCCGACGATATTCAATCGGTTCTGGACGATATACACTCCGATTACGCAAAAATAACCGATATAAAACAACTTGCCGCACGACATTATATCAGCTTGTCCACAATGAATCGTCGTTTCAAACTGTATTTAGGACTATCTCCGAAAAAACTTTTGGACTCCGAAAAACTTTCCGCGGCAGCAAAACGACTTTCGAACGGCGCGACCGTTACGGAAGCCTGTTTCTCTTCCGGCTTTTCCGACTGTTCTTATTTTATCGCGCTTTTCAAAAAGAAATTCGGCGAGACTCCGTATAAATATAAATGTCGATTTATTAAAAAATAATAATTAACAGAATTTAAATTCACAAACACAATATCGTTCGTTCTTTATTAAATATTTTTATAGTCACGATTTTACCGGTTCGCCATACGTTTCCTATAATCGGAAGGTAATTCGTTCATGTGTTTGCGAAAAGTTTTAACGAAATAAGAAAAGTTCTCGAATCCGCAATTTATCGCGGCTTCTTTTACGCTCGCATTATTCGCCAGCATTACGGCGGCATTTTTACAACGCAACGAATTTATATAATAAACAATGGTTTTGCCTGTAATTTTTTTAAATATTCTCGTTAACGCGTACTTATCGAAACACACCGCCGCGGACAAATCGTTCAGCGTTATTTTTTTGTCGATATTTTCTCTTATATAACCTATCGCTTTTTTAACAGGCAAAGAATTTATCTCCGTTTCACGACAACTGTCGACCTTAATCGCATATCTTTCAAAAAGCATAATCGTTATCTGCAAAACATCGACACATAATTTCGTTTTACGGAGAACGGAATCATTTTTATATTCTTCCTCCAATTTACGAAAAGCGCAAAAAATTTCTTGATCGCGCAAACGACTGCGAACGGCGTATTTTTTCCAATCGATACCCGAATCACGCAAAAAATCGTTGTCTATGATTATGCACGAATATTCCAAATAACCGTCGGTCGCGGTATAATGCAACCGATCGGGATTCGCAACGATAATATCACCTTTATTAAACGGATACTTTTCTCCGTTCAACAAAACCCAACCTTCTCCCTCCGTACAAATTTGAATTTCCGGATTTTCGTGCCAATTAGCCTCTTCCGAATTCGTACGAAGCGTTCGTTTTAATCCGATATTCAATACAAACGGAACGCCGTCGCCGTATCGCGGATATTCTTCATAACGTATTTTTTTCATACTTCGCCGTTGTGCAATATAGTGTTATTATATGCCAATATTGATCTTGACTTTTAGACAATATTTACAATATAATATTATTATATTCTTTTTTTCCAAGAATTACAAGAGTTTTGGCGATAATATTTCGTTAAAGCTTGTCACTATTGAAAATCGAGGTATTTATAAATGAAAACATTAACTTTAACACCAGACTTTACAACCGACAACGAGCCGATTTTATTGCCGCGAGAAAACATAGAAAATCCTTCCGCAATAATTTCGTCAAGAGTTTCTCCGATCTGCAAAGACAAAGGCTTAGCGTTTGCCGACGAAATAGAACAAAAATTTATTTCCGATTTCGAAAAATCCGAAAAATTATTTTCGGCCGGCAAAGTCAACGAACGCGACTTCATGGCGCACGTTTCAACTTTTGCGGTAATTAAGAATTATTTGTTCGTAAGTTATTATGCAAATACGAAAAACGAACACGAAAATCCCGTAGACCAAACCGCGCGCTTAGTTTATTGTCCCTTGGACGACACAGAAAACAAAACGTATATAGACATTCAAACCATAGGCGACCAATGTTTCGGAAAAACGGTAGACCAAGTATACGACACCGTTTTAATGACAAAAGACGATGACGTATACGTTTTATGGACAGCGCGCATAGAACAAAATTACTATCGCTTTTACCGAGTATTCAACATTACGACAAAAACGCTCGGTCCCGTTTCGGTCAACAAATTCAAAGTCGGAAACATCGTTAACGATTTCAGCGCAAGCGGAATAAGATCGGCGTTAACCGCAAACAAAATAGGTTATCGAGAAATGTATGCGGATATCGGTATCATGCAAAAACTCTCCGTTCGCGTCGAAAACGGCAAAAAATATTTCTATACGGGAACATATAGCGGCGATTTTAACTGCATCATAAAAAGCAAAGACCTTATGACATGGGAGTATGTCGCTCAACCGAATTTTCCGAATCGCTCCAAATGGGAAAACGCAACATATGTTCTGAATGATAAATGTTTTTATTTCGTTCGGCAACATGACGATACTAAATACGGATTTTTAACCGTATACGATCTCGTTCAAAAAAAATGGGCAAACCCCGTACTTATAGAAGACTGCCAATCTCGTTCGGATTTCGTTTTTTATAAAAACAATCTGTATCTTTTTCACGCTCCGATCGATCGCGAACATATCGGCATAATTAAAATCGATACCGAAAACATAGCAAAAAGCGAAGTCTTATTGCAAGCTCATATGCACACGAGCTGTTTTTATCCCTTTGTTCAATATTTCAAAAACAACCTCGCTATGTCATACACCGTTGCGCGCCGGCACATACGCCTTGCCGAATTCGATTTCGATAAATATTTATAATAAATTATTTAAAACGGATAACGGTAATGTTTTATCAATAAAATTTATATTCAGATGTAATTTATTTATCTTATATAACATTTAATCCAATATCAGGTAAAAAATTCGATATTTTCGCAAAATCCGAGCTAACGCCGACATGCGATGACTTAGAGTTTATTTTTCGTAATTAACAGAAAACGCGCGCGAAACTTATAATTCCGACACGCGTTTTTCTATTTAATTCAAAATATAAATCAGAACAATCCCGAAATTTTTCCGTTTTCGTCAACGTCTATTTTTTCGGCTGCCGGAACCTTTGGAAGTCCGGGCATAGTCATTATATCTCCGGTAAGAACAACGATGAATCCTGCTCCCGCCGAAACCTTGACGTTCTTAACGGTAACGACGAAGTTTTCGGGCGCACCGAGCTTAGTCATATCGTCCGAGAAACTGTATTGCGTTTTCGCCATACAAACGGGCAAATTCGCAAAACCGAGTTTTTCGAGCATATCGATTTGTTTCTGCGCCTGTGGCATAATCGTAATGCCGTCGCCGCCGTATATTTTCTTAACAACCGCTTCTATCTTCTGTTCTATGGTCTGCTCCGTTTCGTAAGAGAAAGTAAAATTATTATCCGTTTCGCAAAGACGAACAACTTCTTCGGCAAGTTCGATTCCCCCCTCGCCGCCGTTAGCCCAAACGGTCGAAAGTCTTACGTTTACGCCAAGCTCTTTACATTTTTCGATAACAAGATTTATTTCGGCGTCGGTATCGGTGGGAAATCTGTTAACGGCAACGACGCAAGGCAGCTTATAAACGTCCTTGATATTGTGAACGTGACGCAAAAGATTGGGAATACCTTTTTCGAGCGCGTTCAAATTTTCGTTACCGAGTTCGGTCTTTGCCATTCCGCCATGCATTTTCAACGCCCTTACGGTCGCTACGACAACGACAGCGTCCGGTTTAAGTCCCGCATAACGACACTTTATATCAAGGAATTTTTCCGCGCCGAGATCCGCGCCGAATCCGGCTTCGGTAACGGTATAATCGCCCAATTTCATAGCCATTCTCGTAGCTATAACCGAATTGCAACCGTGCGCGATATTAGCGAACGGACCGCCGTGAACAAACGCGGGAGTCCCTTCGAGAGTTTGTACCAAATTAGGCTTCAAAGCGTCTTTAAGCAACGCAGCCATCGCTCCGACCGCCTTAAGATCCCCGGCGGTAACCGGTTTTTCGTCATAAGTATAAGCGACAACTATTCTCGATAAACGTTCCTTCAAATCGTTTATATCGCTTGCAAGACAAAAAACAGCCATGATTTCGGAGGCAACAGTAATATCGTAACCGTCTTCTCGCGGAACGCCGTTTATTCTGCCGCCCAATCCGTCTGTAACGAAACGCAGCTGTCTGTCGTTCATGTCGACGCAACGTTTCCAAGTGATTCTACGCGGATCGATATTTAACGCGTTCCCCTGATAAATATGATTATCAAGCATTGCGGCAAGCAAATTATTAGCCGCGCCGATGGCATGAAAATCACCCGTAAAATGAAGATTAATGTCTTCCATAGGAACGACTTGAGCATAACCGCCTCCGGCTGCTCCGCCTTTAACTCCGAATACAGGACCCAACGACGGTTCGCGCAACGCAACCATTACGTTTTTACCTATTTTTTTCAAGCCGTCGGCAAGCCCGATCGTAGTGGTGGTTTTTCCCTCACCGGCGGGAGTCGGAGTAATTGCGGTTACGAGAATCAATTTACCGTCTTTTCTTTTAGACTCTTTCAATAAAGAATAGTCTACTTTCGCCTTATACTTTCCGTATTGCTCAACGTATTTCTCGTCAATGCCGGCGTTTGCCGCAATAGCAGTAATCGGCTGCATTTCACACTTCTGTGCAATTTCGATATCGCTTAAATATGCCATTTTTCACCTCTATTTAAAATATTTTACCGCAGATTCGAACATCTTCATATCGAATAAGCCGTCTACGTTCTTATACAAACCGTTTCCGATACGCTCGCTGTGTCCCATTTTTCCGAACACTCTGCCGTCGGGAGAAGTAATTCCTTCGATAGCGAAAGACGAATTATTAGGATTAAATCTTATATCGTCGGTCGCGTTTCCGTCAAAATCAACGTATTGCGTAGCTATTTGCCCATTTTCGGCAAGTTTGGCAACAACGTCGTCGCTTGCTAAAAATCTGCCTTCGCCGTGAGAAATCGGAACGGTATAAACGTCGCCGACGTTCGTTCCTCTCAGCCAC
>CAZQAC010000039.1:0-14375 GCA_964591125.1 uncultured Lachnospiraceae bacterium | reverse complement strand
ATTTCTTGTACTTTCCGAGTTTTTTAGCAAATTTTATCATCTATTAACATAATAGATGAAATTTTTTTCTTTGATTTTACACTAAAAAAGCGACTTCCGATAATACGTTCGAAAGCCGCTTTTTACTTTAATTCAATTTACAAAATCTTATTCTTTTGTCGAAGCGGCTTCGTCTTCTGCCGTATTTTCGACGGTTTCGCTTTCCGCCTTTTTGCCGATATTGACAAGCAAATTAACGAGAATTCCCAAAATCAACGCGCACGCTACGGACGTAATCGTAACTTCACCGAAAGTGAGTTGCAATCCGCCGATACCTGCGATAAGAATTACGGAAACGACGAACAGATTTCTATTGTCGCCGAGATCTACGTCCTGAATCATTTTAAGACCGGATACTGCGATAAAGCCGTAAAGAGCCGTACAAACTCCTCCCATTACGCACGAAGGAATGGTTGCAAGGAAAGTCGAAAACGGACCTACGAACGAAATTACGATAGCCAAAATAGCGGTAGTAAAAATAGTTCTTACCGAAGCGTTTCCGGAAATTGCGACGCAACCTACCGATTCGCCGTAAGTGGTGTTCGGGCAACCGCCGAATATTGCGCCTGCCATCGAACCTACGCCGTCGCCGAGAAGCGTTCTGTGCAAACCGGGATCTTCAAGAAGATCATGTTCGATTATGGACGAAAGATTTTTATGGTCTGCGATATGTTCTGCAAATACAACGAAAGCAACGGGAACGTAAGCCACTACGAGCGTGAGCAGATATGTACCCCAGCTCTGAACGTCGTTAAAGCCTTTGTACGCTTCGATGAAAGTAAAGTCGGGCATCCACTGAATTTCGTTGAACAGACCGAAATTAATTACTTGAAGTTCCGCGATGTCTGCAGCGTTGCCTATTACCGTAAAGATTGCGGCTACTGCGTAACCTGCGAGAATTCCTATTATAAACGGAATCATTTTGAGCATTTTCTTGCCGTAAACCGAGCAAGCGATGGTAACTCCCAACGTAACCAATCCGCACAAAAGCGCAACGTACGGACTACATGCGGAAGCTCCCGCAGCGTCCAAAACGCTACCTTTCAAAAGATCTCCGACTGCATTTCCTGCAAGAGAAAGTCCGATTATCGCAACGGTCGGTCCGATAACCACTGCAGGCATAAGTTTATTGATCCATTTTACGCCGGCGAATTTAACGATTACCGCAAGAATAACGTACACAAGACCGGCAAACACCGCGCCGATTAGCAATCCGAGATAACCTGCGGCAGTAGACGCCGCGCCTCCGAACGCCGCTCCCATAGAGCCGAGAAAAGCAAACGAACTTCCGAGGAATACCGGGCTTTTGAATTTCGTGAACAAAAGATAAACAAGAGTTCCGACTCCGGCTCCGAACAATGCCGCTACCTGCGACATTCCGTTTCCGATAATGGACGGAACGGCTATCGTCGCAGCCATAATGGCAAGCAACTGTTGCAAAGCAAAAACTATCGTTTTGCCCCAACTCGGTTTGTCGTTTACGTTGTAAACAAGTTTCATAATGATTCTCCTTGGTTTTTTATTTCAATCCTCTTTCGAGAAATCGATTACAATTCGTATATTTCCACCGAATATTCGCTTTCATAAGGCGGAATATTGACTTTAACCACTTCGTTTTTTGCGGTGGGAATGTTTTTTCCCACATAATCGGCGCGAATAGGCAACTCCCTGTGTCCGCGGTCTACAAGCGCGGCAAGCTGAATCATGTCCGGTCTTCCGTTCTTCATTACAGCTTCCATAGCGGCTCTCGCCGTACGTCCGGTAAACAAAACATCGTCGATAAGCACTATTTTCTTTCCTTTCGCGCAGAACGATTCGGCGTTTTCGACAATGGGTTCGGCGTCGATTTCACTTAAATCGTCGCGATAAAGACTGATATCCAATGCCTTAACGGGAACTTCGACGTTTTCCGCCGTAATTATGTTCTTTGCGATAATTTCAGCAAGAGGTAACCCTCTGCTTTTAATTCCGACAAGAACAACGTCTTCCACTCCGTCGTTCCGCTCTATAATTTCATGCGAAATTCTTACAAGCGCGCGTTTTATTCCGTTTTCGTCCAGGAGTTTAGATTTAAATTTCATAATTCACCCACAAAAAAAACCGCATAAGTCGATCTTATGCGGAAAAATTCATACTGCCTAACTTTGAGTCTTGCCGATGTCTCGCATCCGCTTAAAGATCTTCTATATTCTATCACATGCTCGCCGAAATAGCAAGCGATTTTATCTGTTATTTATCGTTCGATTGAATTTTTTTAACAAAACAACGTCTTCTTTTATGCAAACGCGCGTCAAAAATCTTCCATTGGTTCTGAATAGACAGATTATCCTCGAGATTAAGGTTAGTTTCGGCATACTTAACGCCGTCCTGTCTGAGCATATCGTTCAACGCTACAAAGAAAGTGGTAACAATACCTTTTCCTTCATATTCAGGCAAAATTCCGACAAGCGCGAGATCTATGATTTCCGGCTTTTTAATCGATTTGAGAACTTTGACGATAGCCGCCGGAGTAAGTCTTCCGCCCGATTTCTGCATAGCTTTCGCAATGGACGGCATACATAAACCGAAACAAACGACTCTCTCGTTTTCGTCCAAAATTACCGAAACAAAACGCGGATCGATCAAAAGCTTAAAATTATCGAGCGTCATTTTTTTTGTTTTTTCGGTAAAAGGCACCGTTCCATACAACTTATCGTACGTCTTATCGAGAATATCGAACGCCGCGTCGCCGTATTTATTCAAAAATTCTTTCGTATTCTTAACGTTACAAAGATGAAGTTTGTACTTTTTCATCATCATTTCGTTAATACGCGAAATACGTTCGTCAAAATGTTCGGGTGCGCGAATCTGACGTTCCACCCAATCGACTTCCTTTTCGTAACCTCTCGCCTCGATAAGTTTTTGATAATACGGATAATTATATTGTTCCTCAAAAGTGGATAATTCGTCGAACCCCTCGATAAGCAGACCTTCTCTTTCCAAATCAGAAAAACCAAGCGGTCCAACCACTTCGTTCATACCTTTCTCGATCGCCCATTTTTCGACCGCGTCGAAAAGCGCGTCGGCAACCGATTGATCGTCGATACTGTCGAAACGAGTAAATCTGACGCGTTTTCTGTTCCATTTTTCGTTTGCGGCAAGCTGTAAAATACCTGAAATTCTTCCGACCATTTTTCCGTTGTCGTAAGCGTTATAATAAACGGCTTTCGCTTGATCGTAATACACATAATCCGAACGGAACAATTTCTTTTCGTCGGAATACAAAGGCGGAACAAAATACGGATTACCCTTATAAAGCTTCAAAGGAAATTCTATAAATTGTTTGATTTGTTTTTTCGTCTTTACTTCTTTTATCTCTATCATAATAGTACGTTTAATAAAATTTTATCTGTGAATTGCATGAAAACATACGCCCACCGCGTCCGGTCCGCAATGACTTCCTATGGTTGGATTGACTTCGGTATAAACTATCGAAAGTCCCTCGCCGAACCGTTCTTCGATCATTTTTCCGAGCATTTCAGCCGTTTCGACGGCGTCGGTATGACCGATAACTATTTTGTGTCCCTTCAAGTCGTCCTGAAGTTCTTCCATATAATCGACGATGCGTCGCAATGCCGCTTTTTTGCCCTGAACTTTGGCAATCGACAACATTTTTCCGTTTCCGTCCACGTAAATTATGGGATGCAAACCGATAAGGCTGCCCATCGTTGCCGAAAAATTGCTTACTCTTCCGCTCCGCGCGAAAAATTTAAGATCGTCGGCATAAAAATACAATGCGAATTTATCTACTTCCTTTTCCGCCCACTCTATTATTTCCCGAGCGGTTTTACCCTGTTTGTAAAGTTCGCCCACTTCCAACGCAATATTAAGACTGCCGGCGGAAATGGTTTTCGTATCGATGCTATAAATCGTTCTGTCGGGATATTTTTCTTTTAATTCCTGCGCGGCAATATTCATTACGTCGAAAGTACCGCTCATCGCGGAAGAAAAATGCAAATATAAAATATCGTTACCTGCCGCAAGATGAGGCTCGAAATAATTCTTATATTCTTCGGGATTTAAGCCGCACGTTTTCGGCACCAATCCGCCTCTCAATTTATCGTAGAATTCTTTATTTTCAACTTTTTCGGAATTCGCATACGGATAAAACATTTGTCCGTCAATCAAATACGGCATACTTATAACTCGATAACCGTATTTTTCCGCTATCTCCGGAGTGACGTCCATATCGCTGTCCGCAAATAAAATCAACATAAAAGCCTCCTTTCTCATATTCGTCATAATTCGACAAACACATTATACAATAGAAAAAAAGACTTGTCAAGATTTATTTTTACATTTTACTCGCCCATGTATAAATAACGTATTTATTTCCGAAAAATTCATGCTTTCAGATTATACAAGAACACTTTTTTTACATTCCGAAGTTTACATATAACCGTATTTTTTTCGATTGAACGCAATAAAAAACAGCGTCAAAACGAAAGAAAGCAATTCCGCAACCACCGCGGAAAGCCATATTCCGTCCAGCTGCCAAAAAATTGGCAAAATCAGCACGGCAGCCACCTGAAAAACAAGCGTTCTCAAAAACGATATAAGCGCACTTATCAAACCGTCGTTGAGCGCGGTAAAAAACGCCGATCCGAAAATAGACGTACCGCAAAACAAAAAAGTAAACGCATAAATACGAAAACCTCTAAGCGTCATCGAAAGCAACTCCGCGTCTTGATTCGCAAACAAACTCGAAAGCGGTTTTGCGAGAATTTCGCACAAAGCCAACATAAAGACCGAGCATATTCCTATAAGAATCGCGCTCTTTTTTAACAAACTTTTCATTTCGTCTTTGTTCTGAGCACCGAAATTATAGCTTACGACCGGAGACACGCCTATCGAATATCCTATGAATACTGCGCAAAAAATCATGCCGACGTACATCAAAACGCCGTAAGCCGAAACGCCCGTTTGTTGCGCGAATTTCATTAATTGCGCGTTGTATAACATTCCGACTATGGAAGAAGAAATGTTAGTCATGAATTCGGAAGAGCCGTTAACGCAACCTTTAATCATATTCACAAAATCGAATTTTGTTTTGGTCAAGCGCAAAAGCGACGTATTTTTAGAAAAGAAATAAACAAGCGGTATAATTCCTCCGATCGCCTGACTTATCGCCGTAGCAACGGCAGCACCCGCCACACCGTACCCAAACACGCCGACAAGCAACGCGTCGAGGATCATATTCGTAACGCCTGCAATTATCGTGTTCAATAAACTCAGTTTCGGTTTTTCAGCGGTTACGCAAAAACTCTGAAATTCGATTTGCAGCATATAAAGCGGAATCGCAGCAAGAATAATACGACCATAAACAACGCAATAATCGAGCATTTCTTCGTCCGCGCCCAACAACGACGCAACGCCTCTGACGGTAAAAATACCGACAACGGCAAGAATTACGCCCACCGCCACGCTGACATAAATAAACATCGAGAACAATTGATTAGCTTTTTCGTTTTTTTGTTCTCCCAAAAATTTAGCGACGAGCGCGCTTCCGCCCGTTCCGAACATAAAACCTACGCCGCTTAAAATCAAAAGATAGGGCATAATGAAATTCACTGCCGCAAACTGAGTCTGTCCTGCATAATTGGCGACGAAAAATCCGTCAACGACGCCGTAAACAGACGTAAAAATCATCATTAGAATAGACGGTAACGTAAAACGCAATAACTTTTTATATGTAAATTTATCCGATAGCTTAATCGCCATACAAACCTCCACGGCGGTTCATTGTATCATAATAAAAAATTAATGTCAACAAAATCAGCCGCAGTAATTTTTAATTTCCACAAGCTTCGAATAATTTCACCCAATTACACTTAATCACGCCTCAATTTTACCCTTTTTCGCACAAAAATCTTTACTCGCAGCCGTCCGTACTTTTAAAACACCCGTTTTTGAATTCGCAAATACAAAAAATTCGTTCAAATCTCCGTCCGAAGACGTTCGTCGCTACGCTCGGAAGTTCTTGACGAAATATTTAAATAAACAAAAAAGAACAACTCTTAATCGAATTGTCCTTCTTATTCGCTAAAACGTCGGCTTTACAACGCTTTTTATCCACTCAATTTAAGTTCGAATTTTCGTCGAGAACCACCTTTTTATCTTTATACATTTTGCCGACAAACATTTTGTCGAAAATTTTCTTTAATCCCATCGGCCAGCAAACGATCATTCCGATCACCGCACCTACTCCGGCTTGCAAAAATTGATACGGAAGTTTTATCATCGCATATGCGGGAGTGCTGTATATATACGCCCTACCCAAAGTATATCCCAAAACCATAATCAAAGCCCCGAGCGTAACGCCTATACCGGACGCGCAGACGGGATGTTTTTTCATTATATAACGAGAAAAAATCGAAATTACCACAGCCTGAATTCCGTGCGTGACGAGCGACACGAACATGGGCGCCGGATAAAAAAAGAAATCGCCCAAAAACGCGCCCACTCCGCCCACTATAAAAGCGGCGACCGGATCTAACAGAATAGAAGCGATGCAGATAACTATATCGTTAAGATAAAGATGTCCGCCCGGAACGGGTATTCCGAACGAGCTTAAAGCTATATTCATTGCCGTAAAGACAGCCGTAACAGTCAGCCATAAAGTAGTTTTTATCGTTTTATTTTTATTGATTGCCATAAAAATTTCGCTCCGTTTGAATTTGATTTGGAATAACGTTTTGTCGACAAACGTCTTCGATTTTAATAAAAAAACAAACGCTTCGCAAAAAGCCTTTACTTTTTTATATTAATATGATACACTTTATTTGGTTATATCGCAATAACCAAATTTATTTTATTTAATATAACCAGATGAGATATTTTATTGATAAAAAGAAAAAAAAACCGGCATACTTACAGTTATACGAGCTACTAAGAAAAGACATCGAATCGGGAAATTATAAACTAAACGCAAAGCTTCCGTCAAAAAGAATCATAAGCGAAGAAACGTGCGTAAGCGTTATTACGACCGAGCACGCATTAGATTTATTGTTGCAAGAAGGATACGTCGAATCGCGAGAACGCAGCGGATATTTCGTAATTTACCGCGACAGCGATTTTTTATCGTCGAAAATTCCCACCGAGAAAAAAACCGTCATCGACTTTACCGAAGAAGAAAACGACGCAAACGGATTTCCGTACTCCACTCTGACAAAAACGATGCGAAAAGTCATGTTGGACTATCGCGACAGGTTGTTTGTTCGTTCGCCAAACAAAGGCGTTATCGAATTAAGAGAAGCGATAACCGATTATCTGATGCGTTACAGCGGAATAAAAGTTTCGCCGGAACGAATAATCATAGGTTCGGGAGCGGAATATCTTTATGGACTTTTGGCTCAGCTATTGGGCAAAGAATACGCGTTCGGGATAGAAAACCCTTCTTACGAAAAAATCCGTAAAGTTTACCATGCGTTCGGAATAAAAACAGAAAAGCTCGCCATGACGAGCGACGGAATCGAATCACGCGCGTTAAACGAATCCAAAGCAACCGTTCTGCACGTCACGCCGTACAACAGCTATCCCAGCGGAATAACCGCAACGGCGTCCAAACGTCGCGAATATCTGGCTTTTGCCGAGAATCGCAACGGTTACATTATCGAAGACAATTACGATTCCGAATTGTCCGTATCCACCAAAAACGAAGACACGCTCTTTTCTCTGTCCGATAACGACCGAGTAATTTATTTAAACACCTTTTCGGAAACCATTTCTTGTTCGATAAGAGTCGGATATATGGTTTTACCGCAAAACCTTTTGACGCCTTATGAGGAAAAATTAGGATTTTACTCTTGCACGGTGCCCGTTTTCGAACAATTCGTACTCGCGGAATTAATTTCATGCGGAGAATTCGAACGACATATCAACCGAGTTCGCAGACTCAAACGCAAACTTTCGGCAAATCGCGACACCGATAAATTTCCGCTCGATAAAAAATAAGGCAAACGCCGCGTAAAAATTAAAACGTACTATGATTTGTAAGGTACGTTTTTATTTTTTTGCAATACAACAAACAACCGTATTTATTTTATAAAATATATCAAAATCGGATTAGACAAACTCAACGACATTCGGATTCGAATTCAAAAAACATCTCGATTCCATCGAATATATGAAAGAATCGGATTCGAGTAATGAATCCGATTCTTTTAAGGTTCGTGTTCGATTTCGTTTCTAATTATTCGAGTTCGAACTTACCTGTATAAAGTTCATAATAACGACCTTTATCTTCGATAAGTTTATCATGTGTTCCGCGTTCGATTATTTCGCCGTGATCGAGCATCATAATTACGTCGGCGTTCATTACGGTAGACAAGCGGTGCGCTATAACAAATACCGTTCTACCGTGCATCAGGCTATCCATGCCTTTAGAAACAAGCGCTTCGGTACGAGTATCGATAGACGAAGTCGCCTCGTCGAGAATCATTACGGGAGCGTTGGCAACCGCCGCGCGAGCAATGGATAACAACTGACGCTGACCTTGCGAAAGATTGGCTCCGTCGCTTACGAGCATCGTGTTATAACCGTCGGGAAGACGCGTAATGAAATCGTGAGCGTTTGCGAGTTTTGCAGCCGCTATGCAATCTTCGTCCGTGGCGTCCAATCTGCCATAACGAATATTATCCATAACGGTGCCGGTAAACAAATTCGTATCTTGCAAAACTATTCCCAAAGAACGACGCAAATCGGCTTTCTTTATTTTATTTATGTTGATTCCGTCGTATCTTATTTTACCGTCTGCTATATCGTAAAATCTGTTAATAAGATTCGTTATGGTCGTTTTACCCGCGCCGGTCGCGCCGACAAAAGCTATTTTTTGTCCCGGATGAGCGTAAAGCGTTACGTTATGCAAAACGATTTTATTCGGATCATAACCAAAATCCACTTCGGTCATGTAAATATCGCCTTTGAGTTCGGTATAAGTTACGGTTCCGTCCGAATGAGGATGTTTCCAAGCCCAGAGTTCGGTGCGTTCCGAACATTCGACTATTTCGCCGTTAGGTCCGCGTTTCGCGTTAACGAGCGTAACGTAACCGGAATCTTCTTCGGGTTGCTGATCCAACAATTCAAACACTCTGTCTGCGCCCGCCATAGCCATAATCACCGAGTTGATCTGGTTAGACATTTGTCCGAGCTGATTGGCAAACTGACGAGACATTCCCAAAAACGCCACGACGGTCGGAATTGCAATCGGTTCAAGAAAACTTCCGTTCGAAAACAAAGCTTCAAAGCACAAATTCATACCCGTTCCGTTAGTCAGAATACAATATCCGCAACCGATGAAAGCGATTATAACGTACATTATATTTCCTATGTTGTGAATTATGGGCATCAACATATTGGAAAACGCGTTAGCCTTATTAGAAACGTCAAAAAGATGCTCGTTTATTTCGCTAAACTTTTTCGAACTTTCTTCTTCGTGACAAAATACCTTTACAACCTTTTGTCCGTGCATCATTTCTTCGATATAACCTTCCATCGCGCCCACTGCTTTCTGCTGCGCCATGAAATATTTAGCGCTCTTTCCGCCTATTTTTTTCGTAACGGCAAGTATCGCAACGACGCCGATAACTACTATCAAAAACAACGGTATGCTCATATACAGCATGGAACACGTAAGCGTTACCAATGTAATGACCATAGAACACAATTGCGGCAAGCTTTGCGAAACCAGCTGTCTTAACGCGTCGACGTCGTTCGTGTACACGCTCATTATATCACCATGTGTGTTTCTGTCAAAATATCTTATGGGCAGCGTCTGCATTTTTTCGAACATTTTAACTCTTATATCGCACATGAACTTTTGAGTCAAAACCGCGCTTACCTGTCCCATTACGCCGGAAGCGATCCAACCCAACACGTAAATTCCGCCAAGTACTGCCAAAACCTGCAAAATCTGTCCGAACGCCTGTTCGGCGGATATTTTCACCTCGGCGTCGGTGGAAAAGTAATTTCCTATCGCGGTATAAACGCTTTCGAGAAACGGTCCGGCAATTGCACCGGCAACAGCGCTTACCAAAATACATACGGCAATTGCAGCCAAATAGAATTTATATTCGGTAAACAGCATTTTGAGCAATCGCTTAAACGTTCCTTTTTTAGCCGTCCGTTTACCCATAGGCATAGCCGCGCCTTTACGCGGCATTCCGTTATTCATTGCCATCCGAAACACCTCCCTTTTCATTGCCGCTCATACGGTTCTGAGAATAATAAACTTCCTGATAAATAGGATCGTTTGCCAACAATTCGGCGTGAGAACCGACGCTGTGAATTTTTCCGTTATCCATAACGATTATTTTATCCGCGTCCATAACCGAAGCAACGCGCTGAGCAATAATTATCTTAGTTGTTTCGGGGATATAATTCTTAAACGCTTCGCGAAGCAACGCATCTGTCTTCATGTCTACCGCGCTGGTGCTGTCGTCCAAAATAATTACTTTCGGATTTTTAAGAAGAGCTCTCGCTATGCACAATCTCTGTTTTTGTCCGCCCGAAACGTTTGCGCCGCCCTGAGCGATCATAGTATCGTAACCGTCCGGGAAAGAACGAATGAATTCGTCCGCCTGAGCCATTTTGCACGCCTCAATTATCTGTTCGTCCGTAGCGTCTTTATTTCCCCAACGCATGTTTTCTTTTATAGTACCCGAAAACAGCATATTCTTTTGCAAAACGACCGCAACGCCGTTTCTCAACACTTCCATATCATAATCGCGAACGTCCGTTCCGCCTACTTCGACGCTTCCTTCGGTAACGTCGTAAAGACGAGAAATCAAATTAACGAGAGTGGTTTTACTACTTCCCGTTCCGCCGAGAATACCCACCGTTTCACCCGATTTTATATCGAGATTGATATCTTCGAGCGCAAATTTTTCAGCTTTATCCGAATAACGGAAGCTTACGTTTTTGAAAGAAACGGAACCGTCCTTAATATCCGTAACAGGATTTTCGGGATTAACGAGCGTACTTTTTTCGTCCAGGACTTCCACTATTCTGCGTCCGGATTCCGCCGACATCGTAAGCATGACGAAAATCATCGACAGCATCATAAGCGACGTTAGAATCTGCATCGAATACGTCAGCAAACTTTGCAAGCCCATCGTACTGAGCCCGGTATTGCCCCACAAAATTATTTTCGAACCGAAAAACGCGATAGCGAGCAACGCGCCCTGCAAACAAAACTGCATTACGGGGCTGTTTATCGCAAGAATACGTTCGGCTTTGGTAAATTCGCCGCGCAACTCGTTGGAAACTTTTTTGAATTTCTCGGTTTCATAATCTTCTCTTACGTACGCTTTTACGACGCGCATGCCTTTTATATCTTCCTGTATGGACTCGTTAAGAGCGTCATAACGCTTGAACACGCGCCTGAAAATAGGCATCGCGCATTTCGCCATTATAAAAATCGAGAACAACAGAATGGGTATCGTAACGAAGAATATTACCGGCAACGTCGTATCTATCGCGAAACTCATTATCATAGAGAAAATCAACATGAGCGGAGATCTTATCGCCGTTCTTATAAGCATCATGAAAGACATCTGCACGTTCGATATATCCGTAGTCAGACGAGTTACGAGCGACGACGAACTGAACTTGTCTATATTCGCAAAAGAATATTCCTGCACTCGCGTATACATGTCGTATCGCAGATTCTTCGCAAAGCCCGTAGATGCTTTCGCGCAGAACCTACCGCCCAACATTCCGGCAAGCAAAGAAATGATCGCCGCGCCCACCATAAGGCATCCGTAAAGAATCATGCCGTTGACGTCCGGATCGATATATTCGCCCGCTTCGTTTACGGGCTGAACGCACTTACCGAACAAAGAAATTATAAACGGTATCAATACTTCCATGCCGGCTTCGACCACCATGCACAATATGGTTAATATCGTTTCTTTCTTGTATTCGCGTAAACTTTTTGCTAATTTTTTAATCATACCGTCTCCTTTTTTAATTTATTTTGCAATTTTTGTTTTGCAATTCGTTTTGAAGCTTTACGATTATCCTTTCGAACGTTTCGGATTCGTCTTGCGTCAGAACGTTTTGAAGTTCGCTTTCGAAACAATCGATCGTGCGTTCTATTCTGCAATGAAACGCCAAAGCTTTATCCGTCAGCACTATTTTTTTCAGTCGCCCGTCATAAGCAACCGAACGACGCTCGATCAATCCGTTTTTTTCCATAAGTTTCAGAATTTCGCTTACAGACGGAGCGCTTATCATGAATTCGTTTTCGATATCGCGTTGAAAAATCTCTCGTTCGAACTCTTCGCTTCGTCGAATAAAGCCGATTACTCTGCCCTGCATATTCGTAAGCTTATCGTCTTTATCGTCGATTGTCGTGCGACGGCATATCTCTTTTCCGATCAAATTATTAAGTTTTTTGATTTCCAAACCTATTCTCAATTCGAAATGCCTCGATAATCGTTAGTGTCCTAAGTATTATATTGCAATTAGAAATATTTGTAAAGTAAATTAAGTGATAAATAAATGAAATCATACAAAATTAACGTAAAAATAAAATAAATAATTTAAAACAAAAAGCCGCCCGAATTAAAATCAAACGACCAAGTTTCTTGATTTATAATATTTATTTATAAATGACGCAAAACGCTCAGCCAAAGAGCTTTTTTAATCGTTAACGAGAGAAAAAAATTCGTGATGACATACTACAAAATTATCTTGCGTTTATTCCGAAACTTAAAATTAACGCAATGATTATAAAATATTTTTTATTTCAACAAGCGAACGTATCGTAAAATCCGACTTAACTCCTTTATCGTCGCCCGTTCCGTATTTGTCAAACCAACAAGTCGACATTCCGACCGCATTTCCGCAGGGAATATCCGCAGTCAACGAATCGCCTATAAAAAAAGCTTCTTCCGGGCAAACGTTACCGATTTTTCTTAACGCGCGAATCAAAAAATTCGGATCTGGTTTTTCTACTCCGATACTTTCGGAAGCAAAAATATCCGAAAAATAACGATAAAATCCTGCGACGCGCAGTCTTTTTTTCTGCCGTTCTTCCGCCCCGTTGCTCGCAACGTATAATTTATATTTCGAAGAAAGATATTCGAGCATTTCCTCCGCGCCTTCGACTTTTTCGCAACTATCGGAAATTCGATCGCAAAAAATTTCGTCGAATTTTTTCCCATCGGACTTTATTCCCGATTTTTCAAAAATCAATTGCCACCTGACTTCGTGCATTTCGGCTTTCGTAATGTCGCCTCTTTCGATTTTTCGCCATAAATCCGAATTGATTTCATCGAACACGGAAAAATATTCCTCTTTATATTTTAGCCCGACCTCACCGAAGCATTGAATCATCGCTTTTTTCGCACAAAGATCGAAATCCAAAAGCGTATTGTCTACATCGATAAAAATTGCCTTTATTTTAATCATCATCGCTTCCCTTTTTCAATTTATCTATCGCGATTCTATATCCTTCTCCGTAAGTAAGGCACCTGTTTACCCTGCTTATCGTCGCTGAACTCGCGCCGGACGCCGACGATATATCGACGTAACTCATTCCGGCGTCCAACATTTTAGCAACTTCAAAACGTTGCGCCATTTCGATTATCTCTTTAATAGTGCAAACATCGCCGAAAAACGCATAACATTCTTCAATATTTTCAAGTGAAATAATCGCCTTAAACAAATCGTCTATTTCGGGGGATCTTATGTCTTTCATTTTTGCTCCGGGAAATTATTATATAAACGCGACATCTTACCGCGTTGCTTTTTTATTTTATCATTTTCGTCCGCATTAGTCAATCGAATAAATGCTTTTCCGCGCTTATTAAGCAATATCCGCGCGCAACAATCATAGTCAAAAATAAAAAACATAACTCGCTTTTTACATACATTCGCAAAAAGCGCTTGCTTTTGAAAATACTATATGATATACTATACGTATCGTTTTCGAGAAGTTTATTCTGTTTTATACGATTCGGCTACGTTTTTCGAAATGATTCGATTAAACTCGTTTTAATGCCTGTGACAATTTGAAAAAATCAAAAAATGATTCTCTGCAATTTGTTTTTATAATAACGCCGATAAACTCAAACCGCATAATATATTCGATTCGTCCGTCAAATATTCCTAAATTAAATTCTGTTCTTGTTTGCCATCAAAACAGCTATTTTTTAGAAAATAAAAAGCTTTAGGAACGTTTTTAAGAATAAAATAATTCTTATTCATTTTGCTTCCTTAGTTAAATGGATATAATAAATCCCTCCTAAGAGGTTGTTATATCTTGAAAAAAGGTGCAAAAAAGGCTGTCATTT
>CAZQAC010000038.1:0-15829 GCA_964591125.1 uncultured Lachnospiraceae bacterium | reverse complement strand
AATGTATTCTCGATTGCTGTCCCGCGCCCACTCCGATTGCCTGTCCGTCAAAGGCAAAACAAACCGAATTGGACTGAGTATATTTGAGTGTAATAAGCGAAATTATCATATCGATCGCTTTATCGTCGGGCAGATTTTTGTTTTTGGTAACGATGTTTGACAATAATTCTCTGTTTATTTTGAAATTATTTCTGCCTTGTTCGAAAGTAACGCCGAAAACTTGCTTTCTTTCTATCTCGGCAGGCACATAATTCGGATCGATTTTAATTATATTGTAATTGCCGTTTCTTTTGGTTTTTAGAAGTTCGAGCGCGTCGGGAGCATACGACGGAGCGATTATACCGTCCGAAACTTCGCGAACGATTATTTTCGCTGTGGTCAAATCGCATTCGTCCGAAAGCGCAATCCAATCACCGAAAGAAGACATTCTGTCCGTGCCTCTCGCTCTTGCATACGCGCAAGCCATAGGTGACTGATCGAGTCCGTCGATATCGTCCACAAAACAAGCTTTTTTAAGCTTTTCGGACAATATTTTGCCAACTGCCGCCGAGGTAGGCGAAACGTGTTTAAAACTCGTCGCCGCACACATTCCCGTAGCTTCCTTAATTTCCTTTACCAACTGCCATGAATTAAACGCGTCCAAAAAATTAATATAACCGGGACGACCGCACAAAATTTCGACGGGCAACTCGCTTCCGTCCGCCATAAAAATTCTTGACGGCTTCTGATTGGGATTACAACCGTATTTAAGAGCAAATTCTTTCATTTTTCACCTCGTTAATTATTTTTGTTAATCATTCTGTTTTCTTCTTTTCCGCTTTGCAAATCGGTATAACGAACGTAAAGCGATATTTTATTATTTTCATCAAGAGAATTCCAAAGCGTATTTGCAAACTCGTCTATATCGTTCGGAATATAAACTCTTTCCGGTTCGCCCTGAAAAGTCGGGATAGGCGTTCCGTCGCAAACGTAAGTATGAATAAAGTGTCCCAATCCTGCAAGCGCGGAATAGGAAAAAGTATAACGATTACATGCAGTTCCTTTCTCATCGGCAGACTTCAATATACTCATTTCGTAAGTAAAATCTCCGCTATCGAAATCTATCATTCCGCTTATTCGCGGCGTAAAATTAGGCGCATCCGGTTCGAATTCGCGGCTTTCGAGCGCCGTTTTGAAACATTTGCCCTCTTTAAGCCCGTCGTACACCGTATCGGTCTGATCGCCGTTGGTCACAATCAATTTATTTTCGAATTTGCGTATCGCGGCATAAATAATAAGGCTCGGATCTTCGACTTTCGCCGCGTCGAAAGGTTCGGTAAACACATCTCCGTTCTTTTCGGTAAAAACACGGTTTCGACTGTTTGCGCTTCTTCCCATAATAAAATATGCGGAGCAAGCTTTTTTTCCGTCCTCGCTTTTTCCGATAACTATTCCTCTTCCGACATATGAATTGCCCTTAACAAGCTCGTCGATTTTGTTAATCTTATAAATATCCATTTATCTGCACTCTCCGTTCAACATATTTTCGCAAACCAATTGCGTCGCCTGCGGCAAAATTTGCCATTCGGCTTGTTCCATAACGCGTCTTTGTAACGTTTCGGGCGTATCGCCGACCAAAACGTCCACCGCCTTTTGCATAATAATCTCTCCGCCGTCGGGTATTTCGTTAACAAAATGGACCGTAGCCCCGGTAACTTTTACGCCTTTTGCAAGCGCGGCTTCGTGAACATGCAATCCGTAATATCCTTTTCCGCAAAAAGAAGGAATAAGCGACGGATGAACGTTGATTATTTTTTTATCGTGTTTTCGTGTAAAATCCGCGCTCAAAATAGACATGAATCCGGCAAGAACAATCAATTCTATCTCGTTTCGTTCCAACAGATTTTCTATTTCTTTTTCAAAATTTTCCTGACTGCCGCAATCTTTTTTTAAAACAACCGCCGTCTTAATACCCGCGTTCTCCGCTCTTTTCAAAGCATAAGCCCCGACGTTGTTCGAGATGACAAGCGCAATAGCTCCGCTATTTATAACTCCGTTCCGTTGACTGTCTATAAGCGCTTGCAAATTGGTTCCTCCGCCTGAAACAAGTACCGCTATTTTAATTTTCCGATCCATCTTTCTTCTCCCATAGCTTCGCAAGAGCGGGCAATATCAACGCGCCGATCGAATTTCCCAAAACCACAAAGCAAATAAATCCGACCGCTTGCCACGAAAATATCCCTGCTATCGCCATATACCCCATATCGGCAACGGAATGTTCGAAACCGCTCAATATAAACACGGGAATAGCGAACAAAATTCCGACTATCGATTTATTTTCGCGATACGTTTTGACCGCGACATACATAAGCGTTCCGCAAAAACAACCTCTGATAAAAGTCTGCATCGCCGATTGTTCGAGCTTGGCTTTGCAGGCGATTACCGCCGTTTCGGACAAAGCGGGCAACGCGTAAGAAATCAACAATCCGCAAACAATCATTCCCAAAGCGTTTCCGAATAAGCCCAAGAAAAGCTCCGACAAAGATTTTTTATCGTGATTATCGAGCAAAAAACCTATTTTTCCCGTATACAGCGAAAAAGAAAAATAACAAATCGTAAGCAACGCAACCGAAAACAATACGGCTCCGACCGTTTTATTCGAACAAGCAAGATATACTGCGCAACCGATAGATACCATTATGCCTGCGGCAACGCCTTTCGCTACGTTTCCTATCGCAGTCCTTAACATATCGTTATTTTTTCTTCGGATTCGACTATTTTTCCGATCACATAAGCGTCTTCGCCATGCGAACGCAATATTTCGATTGTTTTTTGAGCGTCCTCTTCGGCTACGATAACGCTCATTCCTACGCCCATGTTAAACGTATTGAACATATCGCGTTCGTCGATATTGCCCGTCTTTTGAATAAGCTTGAATATCGGCAGAACTTTTACATCCTCTTTTTTGATTACGACGCCAAATCCGTCCGGAATGGAACGCGGCATGTTTTCATAAAAACCTCCGCCTGTAATATGCGATATGCCTTTAACTTTGACTTCGTCCAATACGGCAAGCATAGGCTTAACGTAAATTTTAGTCGGAGTAAGTAACGTTTCGCCCAAAGATTTGCCGCCGAGTTCTTCTACGGGAGCTTTCAAATCGCAATTTTCGATGTCGAAAACCTTTCTAACAAGCGAAAATCCGTTCGAATGAACGCCGGAAGACGGAATGGCTATCATAACGTCGCCGGATTTCATTGATTTTTTGTCCACGATTTTGTCTTTATCGACAATACCTACCGAAAAACCGGCAAGATCGTACTCGTCTATCGGATAGAATCCTGGCATTTCGGCGGTTTCTCCGCCTATAAGTTCGCTACCGGACTGAACGCAACCTTCGGCAACGCCTTCTACTATCGAAGCGATTTTTTCGGGAACGTTTTTTCCGCACGCTATATAATCGAGAAAGAAAAGAGGCTTCGCGCCGCAACAAATTACGTCGTTCACGCACATTGCAACGCAATCGATTCCCACTGTATTGTGCTTATCCATAAGAAAAGCGAGTTTAAGCTTGGTTCCTACTCCGTCCGTACCCGAAACCAATACAGGATTTTTATAACCCGTAAGATCAAGCGCAAAAAGTCCTCCGAACCCGCCAATATCGGACGCGGAACCGTTTGTCATAGTACGAGCGATGTGTTTTTTCATCAATTCCACAGCTTTGTAACCTGCGGTTATGTCAACGCCTGCGGCGGCATACGATTGCGATTTTGATTTTGTATTCATAATAACTCCTTTTTTTATTCTTTACCGGTCCAACAATAAGTACACAGTTTGCATTTATCCAGTCCTATCGCTTTAATAAGATTATCGAGAGATTGAAATTCAAGCGACGTAAAGTTAAATTTTTCACATATCGCCGAACGCAGCTTTTTTCCTCTTTCGGTAGAAGCGTCGCTATATTCTTCGATATGATTAAATCCTTCTTCTCCTTCGAGTTCGATTATGATTCTCCGCGTAATAAGCTCCATATCGCCGGTAACGCGAGTAAAATTAAGATACTTACAACCGTACATTACGGGCGGACACGCCGATCTCATATGAACCGATTTCGCGCCGTTATCGTAAAGAAATTCGACCGTTTCTTTCAGTTGAGTTCCCCTTACGATGGAATCGTCCACGAATAAAAGTTTTTTATCCTTTATCAATTCTTTAACCGGAATTTGTTTCATTTTCGCAACTTTATTGCGATTTGTCTGCGTCGAAGGGGTAAAACTTCTCGACCATGTCGGCGTATACTTTATATACGGACGAGCAAAAGGCACTCTGCTTTTGTTTGCATAGCCTATGGCGTGAGGCGTACCGGAATCCGGAACACCTCCGACGAAATCGAGATCTTGCGCGATATCGGCTTTTTTATCCTGCTCGGCAAGAAGTTCGCCGTTGCGATAACGCATAACCTCCACGTTCATGCCCTCGTAAGTAGACGTGGGATATCCGTAATATGTCCACAAAAAGGCGCACATGCGCATTTTTTCACCCGGAGCGACAAGCTGTTTCCAACCGTCGGAAGTAATTTCGACCACTTCTCCCGGTCCTAATTCTTTTTCTATTTCGAACCCTAGTTTGGTGCATGCAAACGATTCGAAAGAAACGCAATATTCACCGTCGCCCTTGCCTATAATTATCGGAATTCTACCCAAACGGTCGCGAACGGCGATAAGTTTTCCGTCGTCTTTAAGCAGCAGCAAAGACATTGTTCCTTTTACCACGCTTTGCGCGTATTTTACGCCCTCGATAATATCTTTTTTACTGCCGATAAGTGCCGCTATAAGCTGCGTGGAATTAACCTGACCGCCCGTCATTGCGTCAAAATGTCCGCCGTTTTTAAGACATTCATCCAAAAGTTCTTGCTTGTTGCTTATCACGCCGATATAAGCGATAGCGTAAGCTCCGAATCCTGCGCGAACAAGACAAGGCTGAGGTTCTCCGTCGCTTATGCAACCGATCGCCGACGTTCCTTTCATTTCTTCGAATACATGTTCGAACTTGGTTCTGAACGGTGAATTTTCTATATTATGTATAACTCTTTGAAGCCCCGTTTCGCAATCGAACGCGGCAATACCGGCGCGATGCGTCCCGAGATGAGAATGATAATCAGTGCCGAAAAACACTCCGCCGACGGCGTCGCGTTTGGACGCTATACCGAAAAATCCCCCCATAAATTACCTCTGTTGAAAGAACAACTTCGAAAGCGTCATGGGATCGATATATTTTCCCTCTTTATAAACGCGCATATTTCCCGAAGCTATTTCGTCTATCAACATAACTTTGCCGTCTTTATCGTAACCGAATTCGAATTTGATATCGTATAAATCCAATCCTTTTTCTTTAAGATCGTCGGCAACTATCTTGGTTATTGCCTGAGTCATGGCTTTTATATCGTCATACTGCTCAGCCGTCATGACTCCGAGATCTACGAGTCCGTCTTTGGTTACGAGCGGATCGCCTTTTTCATCGTTTTTGAAAGTAGTTTCGACATAAGCGGGCAAATCTGCGCCTTCTTCTACATAATCGCTGTAACGACGATAAAAACTTCCGACTGCTTTATAACGGCATATTACTTCCAATCCTTTTCCGAATACTTTTGCAGGTAATACTTCCATGGTGGTATTCGCTAAATCAACACTTACGTAATGAGTTTTTATTCCGGCGGCGTTTACTTTTTCAAAGAAATAAACAGACATCCGGAGATTAACGTCGCCAACGCCTTCGATCGTAAGTCCGACCGAATTTTCGCCCGGATCGAACACGCCGTCTTTTCCGGTACAATCGTCTTTGAATTTCAAAAGATAATTTCCGTTATCGAGTTCATAAACGTTTTTAGTCTTACCTGTGTATACCTGTTTCATAATCTGCTCTCCTTAAAGCTTTAATTGTATTTGCTTAAATTCAATTAATTCGCCGCAACCCGAATTAACTTTTATCGTCGCGCAACGCTTTTTTTTGCGTTGTTAAAACCTTCTTTTTTCGCGTTTTTAACGTTTTTTACTTTTTGCTCGTTATGAGCGTTTTCCGAGAACGCGACGTTCCATTTCAGCATAAGCCTGTTCCTCGCCGCCCATATCTCTTCGAAACCTGTCTTTGTCCAATTTTTCGCCCGTTACCGCATCCCAAAATCTACACGTGTCCGGAGAAATTTCATCCGCAAGAATTATTTCTCCCGAAGCAGTTTTCCCGAATTCGATTTTGAAATCGACAAGCTTTACGTTCAGTTTTAAAAAATATTCTTTTAATATCTCGTTTATTTTGAACGCAGTGCTTTTTATAAATTCTATTTCATCTTTCGTTGCAATCTTCAACGCCAAAGCATGATAGGAATTGATCAAAGGATCATGTAACGCGTCGTTCTTATAAGAGAACTCTATCGTCGGTTCATCAAACTCCGAACCTTCTTCGATACCGTATCTTTTAGCGAACGAACCGGCGGCAATGTTTCGAACGATTACCTCAAGAGGAAGTATGCTTACTTTTTTAACCAATGTTTCTCTTTCGTTGATTTCCTCGACAAAATGAGTTCGAACACCGTTTTTTTCCAACATACGCATCAAATAATTCGACATTCGGTTATTGATACGCCCTTTCCCTGCAATTGTGCCTTTTTTTAAGCCGTCCAATGCGGTCGCGTCGTCCTTATACGATACGATAACGTATTCTGCATTTTGCGTGGAATAAACTTTTTTAGCTTTACCCTCGTACAATTCTTCGCCTTTATTCATGATTTTTACTTCCTTTTATAAAAAGCCTTATAAAGTTATTATTTATTGAATTCCTCTTCGATCGCTTTGTTTTTTTCCAAAACAATCGCGGCGTCCTTTTTCTTTTTTTCTTCCAACGCCTTTGCCAAATTTTCGTCGGAAACGGCAAGAATCTGAACGGCAAGCAAAGCCGCGTTTGCCGCGCCGTTCAACGCAACGGTTGCTACCGGCACCCCCGACGGCATCTGAACGGTCGAAAGAAGCGCGTCCATGCCTACGTTTCCGCTTTTTACCGGTATCCCGATAACCGGCAAAGTAGTTCTTGCAGCAAGCGCTCCCGCTAAATGCGCAGCCATTCCTGCCGCAGCGATTATCGCGCCAAACCCGTTTTCACGAGCGGAAGACGCGAATAACGCGGCTTCGTCGGGCGTTCTGTGTGCCGAATATACGTGCGTTTCATACGGAACGCCGAAATATTCCAACTGCTCCATAGCTTTTTTCACGATAGGCAAATCGCTGTCGCTACCCATTATAATTCCGATTTTTTTCATTATGCTACCTCCGAAAAAATATAAAAGGCGCACTAATCCGATGGAAAAGCGTGCCCAGACGGTCGGCTAAATTCGACTTTTATCACACTATGGTAACCCATAATCATCCGTCAGCGATAAAAGCTCTATTTACCGAGATATTATATCACGCCTTAACGTATTTGTCAATCAAGTTTTCGTTGTTGACGATCTTTATCTCTGTTTTTTTAACCGCTCACGCCTCTTTATCACAATAAGCGCAACGATAAACGTTTTCGCTGCCTTCTTTTTTAACGAAAACGCAATCTAGTTCCTGCTCTGTCGCGGTAACGCACACGGGATTGGAACACTTAAACTTATTAATCGAAAGTTCTTTTCCTGCGAATCGATTGGATTTTTTAGGATTTTCGGCTTCTTTTAAAAGACGTAATATCAAAGCCATTCGCATGTATTTTCCGTTTAACGCTTGTTGAAAATAGCAAGCGCGCTTATCGTCGTCCACTTTAACGCTTATTTCGTTAACTCTCGGCAACGGGTGAAGAATACACATATCGATTTTTGCGTTTTTAAGCTTTTCGACCGTAAGAACGTAGCTATTTTTAAGTCGTTCATACTCGTCTAAATCGGCAAAACGCTCGCGTTGTATTCTTGTCATATAAAGCACGTCCAAATCCGGAATAGCCTTTTCGAGATCGGTCGTTTCGATAAAAGACATTCCCGACGCAGACATAACATCCGATTTGATGTATTCGGGAACTTTAAGTTCGGGCGGACTGATCAACACGACTTTAACGTTTTTATATCTCGACAGCGCGCCGATAAGCGAATGGACGGTGCGCCCGTATTTCAAATCGCCGCAAAAACCGACGGTAATATTATCGAATCTGCCTTTTTCGCGATAAATGGTCAGCAAATCGGCAAGCGTTTGAGTCGGATGACAATGTCCGCCGTCGCCCGCGTTTATAACGGGAACGGTCGCGTTATCGGCTGCGACCTGAGCCGCGCCTTCTTTTGGCGAACGCATCGCTATTATGTCGGCATAACATGACACCACTTTCGCCGTATCGGCAATGCTTTCGCCTTTTGCCGCTGAAGAACTGCTCGCCTCCGAAAATCCCAGCACACTTCCTCCGAGTTCGAGCATAGCCGCTTCAAAAGACAATCGCGTCCTCGTAGACGGTTCAAAAAACAACGTCGCAAGTTTTTTCCCTTTGCATTTTTCACAATAAAGCGAAGGATTTTTTATAATATCCAAAGCCGTGGCAATCAATTCGTCCAATTCTTCGACGCTCAAATCGAGCGCGTCAATAAGACTTCTCATTTCTTACTCCTGTTTAATCCAGCTTTCGTCCGAAGGATTGTCTCTGAACGCGATCAGTCTGCGTATATCTTCTTTTTCGATATATTTTTCTTCAGCTGCAACTTGAACGATTACGTCGAAATTGGTAAGCGAAATATTCTTAACTTTCGCAGCCGCAAGACGAGCCAAACCTTTTTGCATATTATAAGTAAAAATACTTACTATTCCCAAAACTTCCGCGCCGGCTTCGCGCAATACGTCTACGACTTCCAAAACGCTGCCGCCCGTAGAAATCAGATCTTCCACTACAACTACTTTCTGTCCTTTTTCGAGCTTTCCTTCTATCTGATTTTGTCTACCGTGATCTTTTGCGCCCGAACGCACATATCCCATAGGCAAGCCGAGAATATGCGCGGTAATGGCGGCATGAGCGATTCCCGCGGTAGACGTTCCCATCAACACCTCCACTTCCGGATAATAAATTTTAATCGTGTCGGCAAGTCCGTTTTCGACGTCAAGACGCACCTTAGTCGATGTCAACGTAAGGCGATTGTCGCAATAAACTGGGCTTTTAATTCCGCTCGCCCAAATAAACGGCTCTTCCGGACGGAAAAATACCGCCTGTATAGAAAGTAAATCTCTTGCAATTCTTCTTCTGATGTTTTCCATGTTTTTAATCTCCCAAAAATTCTTTGACGCAACGCTCGTAAGCCGCCACGACGTCTTCAGCCGCCGTTATAGGACGACCTACAACTATATAATCCGAACCGAGTTCTCTTGCTCGAGCCGGAGTGGTTACTCTTTTTTGATCGCCGACCTCTCCTTCCGCAAAACGCACGCCCGGCGTTACGGTGACGAATTTCTCTCCGCAACATTCATGCACTTTACCTGCTTCGAGCGGCGAACAAACCACGCCGTCCAACCCTGCGCGAAGCGCATTTCCGGCATAATGCATAACGACCTGATCTATCGGCTTTTCGATAAGAAGATCTTTTTCCATACTTTCCTGATCGGTAGAAGTCAGTTGAGTAACCGCTATAAGCATGGGGCGCGTTCCGTCCTCTCTCGTCAAACCTTCAATCGCAGCTTTCATCATATTGACGGTACCGGCAGCATGCAAATTACACATATCCACGTCCAATCTCGACAAAACAGCCATACTTTTCTTTACCGTATTGGGAATATCGTGAAGTTTGAGATCGAGAAAAATCTTATGTCCGCGTTTTTTAATTTCGCGAACGATCGACGGACCTTCCGCATAATACAATTCCATTCCGATTTTAACAAACGGCTTTTTATCCGTAAATTTATCCAAAAACGCGAACGTTTTTTCAGCGCTGTCAAAATCGCACGCTATAATAACGTCTTTTGCCATTATTTTACGCCTCCTATAATATCGCTGAGCGAATTTATGTTATATTTTTTCATGGCGAACGGCAACTGCTCGATAATTTCCTTGCACACGAAAGGATTAACGAGATTAGCAGCGCCTATTTCGACTGCAGTAGCGCCAGCAAGCATCATTTCGATAACGTCTTCTACACAACCGACGCCGCCCATTCCGACAACGGGAATTTTCACCGCATTCGACACTTGGTAAACCATTCTTAAGGCTACCGGGAATATAGCCGCTCCCGAAAAGCCTCCGAACTTGTTTGCGATTATCGGCTTTTTCGTTTTCAAATCTATTCTCATCCCGAGCAAAGTGTTTATAAGCGAAATCCCGTCCGCGCCCGCGTCTTCGCAAGCTTTGGCGATAGTCACGATATCGGTTACATTCGGAGAAAGCTTGACTATCACCGGTTTTTTAGTATTTTTCTTTACAGCCGAAGTCACTTCCGCCGCGGCTTCGGGATTTGTTCCGAAACTCATTCCGCCGCCGTGAACGTTGGGACATGAAATATTAACTTCGAGCCAACCAACCTGCTCATCTTTATCCAATTTCTCGCAAACGTAAACGTATTCGTCTACCGAAAAGCCGCTGACATTTGCCATTACCTTCTTATTGAAACAAGTTTTAAGCTTTGGCAATTCTTCCGATATAACTTTTTCGACGCCGGGATTTTGCAAACCGACCGCATTTATCATACCGGACGAACATTCCGCTATTCTCGGCGTAGGATTACCGAATCTCGCCTCTTTCGTCGTTCCCTTAAAAGAAAACGTTCCCAAACAATTAATATCGTACAATTCCGCAAACTCGTATCCGTATCCGAAAGTTCCGCTCGCAGGAATTATCGGGTTATCGAGCTTTATTCTGCATAAATCGACGCAAGTATTTACTTCTCCCATATGATTTCCTCCTTAACAAGCACGGGACCGTCTTTGCAGATTCGCTTATTTCCGTACAGAGTCTTACACGAACAACCCATACACGCGCCGAAACCGCAGCCCATACGCTCCTCGAAACTCAGCTGTCCGCTCGTAACAGTTGCCGAATAAACCGCTTTTAACATAGGTTCCGGACCGCAAGCGTAAAAATAATCGTAATTCTTTTTAATCGCGGACGTAACGAATCCTTTGATTCCGTAACTACCGTCGACTGTCGTAACTATTACGTTTACGCCGAGTTCTTTGAATTCGGTTTCGCAGAAAACTTCATCTTTCGTATTAAACCCCAATATCGCGGAAACGTTTTTTCCTTCGCTTAAAAGCTTTTTTGCCAAATTATAAAGAGGAGGAATTCCTACTCCGCCGCCGATAAGCAACGGATTTTGCCCAGAAACGGAAGTATCGTAACCGTTTCCGAGTCCCGACAGAATATCGAGTTGCTCACCGCTTTGCATTTTGCTCATCAGCACCGTTCCCTTTCCTACGACTTTATAAATTATCGTCACGCTTTCGTCGGTATAATCGTAAACGGATATCGGACGGCGCAAAAACATTCCCGACAACTTAATATTAATAAACTGTCCCGGAGCGGTTATCGCCGAAGTATCCCCTAAAAGCGTCATTTTATACACGTTTTCGGTAAGAGAGATATTGTTTTGTATCGTAAAATAAGATTGCTTCATTGAATTTTTCCTTATGCGTCTATCGTCGAAACTGTAAGAGTCGTTTCTTCCAGCACATCCAAAAGAACTCTGACGGTATCAAGCGACGTAAACATGGTAACGTTGCTTTCGGTCGCGTATTTACGAATCTTATATCCGTCGCTTTCGGCATTTGTGGCTCCGACATTGCTTGTGTTTATAACGTAAGCCACGTAACCCTGTCTTATCGAATCTTTTATTTCGCTGCTTCCGTCGCTGATTTTTCCCACGACGTGAGTTCTGATTCCGTTCTTTTTCAAAAACTGTGCCGTTCCGTAAGTCGCTTCTATATTGAAACCGAGATTATAAAATCTGCGTATAAGCGGCAAAGCTTCTTGTTTATCCGCGTCGGCGATGGTTGCAAAAACCTTGCCGTAATTCTTTAACTTAATACCGGACGCCTGCAAAGCTTTGTATAATGCTCTGTTCAGTTTATCGTCGTAACCGATAGCCTCTCCCGTCGACTTCATTTCGGGCGAAAGATAAGCGTCGAGTCCTTTAATTTTATTAAACGAGAACACCGGAGCTTTTACGTAATAACGTTTCTTCTCTTCGGGATATATATCGAATATACCCTGTTCTTTAAGAGTCTTGCCCAAAATAACTTCCGTTGCTATATCCGCAAGAGAATATCCCGTAGCTTTGGACAAAAAAGGAACGGTTCTAGACGAACGCGGATTTACTTCTATTATAAAAACTTTCTCGTCGTTATCTACTATGAACTGTATATTGTACAAGCCTTTAATTCCTATCGCAAGTCCGAGTTTTTTTGCATATTGCAAAACTATACCCTTGACTTTATTCGAAATAGAGAAAGACGGATATACCGAAATGGAATCGCCCGAATGAATTCCCGTGCGTTCAACCAGTTCCATAATACCCGGAACGAAAACGTCTCTGCCGTCGCAAATCGCGTCCACTTCGATTTCCTTTCCGATAATGTATTTATCTACGAGAACAGGCTTGTCTTCGTCAATTTCGACCGCCGTTTTAAGATAATGGCGAAGTTGCGTCTCGTCCGCAACGATTTGCATTGCCCTTCCGCCCAAAACAAAGCTTGGTCTGACGAGAACGGGATAACCTATTCTTTCGGCGGCTTTCACTCCGTCTTCGATATTCGTGACCGCGCATCCGTCCGGTTGAGGAATTCCGAGTTCTGCAAGCAATCTTTCGAACGATTTTCTGTTTTCGGCTTTGTCTATGGCCTCGCAATCGGTGCCGATAATCTTAACTCCGCGAACGGCAAGAGGCTCGGCAAGATTTATCGCGGTTTGTCCTCCGAGCGACGCAATCACACCCTCTGCCTGCTCGTAATCGAGAATGGCCATTACGTCTTCGGGCGTCAACGGCTCGAAATAAAGTTTGTCGGCAGTGGTATAATCGGTCGAAACGGTTTCGGGATTGTTGTTGATTATTATCGATTCGTAACCTTCTTTTCTTATCGTCTGAACTGCATGAACGGTAGAATAATCGAACTCTACGCCTTGCCCTATTCTTATCGGGCCGGCGCCCAATACGACTATTTTTTTCTTATCGGTCAGGCGAGATTGATTGACTATGTTTTTATCGAGCAAATTAAGATAAGTAGAATACAAATACGCTATATATTTACCAGTATGTAACGTATCAACCATTCTAAATACCGGCGTTATACCGCTTTCTTTACGTTTTTTATATATTTCAATTTCGGTCGTATTCCAAAGCTTCGCTATGAATTTATCCGAAAATCCCAACGTTTTGGCTGCGATAAGAGTCTTTTCGTCTTTATGATTTTTAAGCAATTCTTCCATATCGACTATATTTTTTATCGCTTCGAGGAAAAGCGGAGTTATCATTGTCAGTTTATGCAGCTCGGCAACGCTCACGCCTCTTCTTAACAATTCGGTTACGGCGAAAATATTATCCGATTTAAATTCGGCAACGTACGACTTTATATCTTCGTCGGACATACGCGAGAATTTTGCAAGATACAAATGATCCACGCCTATTTCCAGCGATCTTACCGATTTGAGCAAACACTCGCATAAAGTAGAACCTATTCCCATTACTTCGCCGGTTGCTTTCATCTGCGTACCGAGAACGTTGGACGCCGAAGTGAATTTATCGAAAGGAAAACGCGGAAATTTAGCCACTACGTAATCGAGAGACGGTTCGATTGCCGCCGTTCCACCCGCAACGGGAATATCTTTCAATTCCATTCCTACGGCGATTTTTGCCGTTACTCTCGCTATCGGATAACCGCTCGCTTTGCTTGCAAGCGCGGAAGAACGCGACACTCTGGGATTTACTTCGATAAGATAATATTCGCTCGTATAAGGGTTAAGCGCGAACTGTACGTTACAACCGCCTTCAATCTTCAATTCGCGAATAATTTTGATCGCGCTGTCGTTAAGCATTTTAAGATCATGCTCGTTAAGCGACATTATGGGCGCAACGACTACGGAATCGCCCGTATGAACGCCGACGGGATCGATATTCTCCATTCCGCAAATAGTTATGGCGTTGTCCGCAGAATCCCTCATAACTTCGAATTCTATTTCTTTATAACCCTTTACGCTTTTTTCGACAAGAACCTGGTGTACGGGAGAAAGAGCAAAACCGTTCATCCCTATCTCGACAAGTTCTTCTTCGTTTTCGGCAAAACCGCCGCCCGTTCCGCCGAGAGTGAACGCCGGACGCAAAACTACCGGGTAACCGATTTTTTTCGCCGCCATTTTAGCTTGTTCGATATCGTACGTAATTTCGGACGGAATAACCGGTTCGCCGATTTTTTCGCACATTTCCTTAAACAACTCTCTGTCTTCGGCTCGTTCTATGCTTTCGCTGCTCGTTCCCAAAAGACGTACGCGACATTCTTTCAAGACGCCCTTCTTTTCCAACTGCATGGCAAGATTCAGCCCCGTCTGTCCGCCTATACCGGGAACTATCGCGTCGGGGCGTTCGTAACGAAGTATCTTTGCTATATATTCGAGCGTCAACGGCTCCATATAAACTTTATCCGCAATCGACGTATCCGTCATAATAGTTGCGGGATTCGAATTGACGAGTACGACCTCGTACCCTTCTTCTTTAAGAGCAAGACACGCCTGCGTTCCGGCATAATCGAATTCCGCTGCTTGTCCTATTACTATAGGACCGGAGCCTATAATAAGTATTTTTTTTATGTCGCTTCTTTTAGCCATAATTATTTGCCTCCGTTAATTAAAATCTCTATAAACGACTTTACCGTTACATACGGTCAAAATATTTTTTCCGAACACTTGTTTTCCCTCAAAAGGCGTTGCTCTGCCTTTCGATAAAAATTCTCGCGAATCGATTCTGTATTGCTCGTTCAAATCCCAAACAGTGTAACCGTTAAAAGGAATTCCAAAACGTTCTCGCGGATTTATCGCCAACAAATCTATCAATTTTTCCAAACTAATCACGCCGTCGAGAACGAGCTCGGTATACAAAACGGCAAATGCGGTTTCCAATCCGACGATTCCGAATAAGCTGCCTGCTAATCCTTTTGATTTTTCTTCTTCGGAATGCGGAGCGTGATCGGTTGCGATCATATCTATCGTTCCGTCCGTTATCCCCTCCAAAAGCGCGTATCTGTCCGCCTTGCTTCTGAGCGGAGGATTCATTTTAAATCTTCCGTTCTCTTGCAAATCTCCGTCGTCGAGAACCAAATAATGCGGAGCCGTTTCACACGTAACGTCGACGCCGTCTTTTTTTGCTTTGCGAATTATATCGACGCTTTCTTTCGCAGAAACATGGCAAACGTGGTACGAGCACCCGATCTCTTTTGCAAGTTTTACGTCGCGTTCTATTTGTTTATATTCGCTTTCGGAACATATGCCCTTATGTCCGTGTTTACGTGCATAATCCCCGTCGTGAATATATCCTCCTTTAAGCAACGATTCGTCCTCGCAATGCGCGACTATCGTTTTCCCGAGCCGTTTTGCCTCCGTCATGGCTGCGCGCATAAGCTCTTCGTTCTGAACGCCTTTACCGTCGTCGGAAAACGCGACGACACGCTCCGCAAGCTTTTCTGTTTCGGACAAAACCTCGCCTTTCGCGCCTTTGGTAATAGTTCCGTAAGGATAAACGTCTATAACCGAATCTTTTTTTATTATATCCCTCTGAACTTCCAAATTTTCCGAACAATCGGGCGTCGGATTAAGGTTCGGCATCGTGCAAACCGCGGTATATCCGCCGCGAGCCGCCGCAAGACTACCGGTTTTTATC
>CAZQAC010000037.1:0-16494 GCA_964591125.1 uncultured Lachnospiraceae bacterium | reverse complement strand
TGTTCGGCGGTGATAAAATGATGGCGATCGCGGACAGATTGGGTGCGGACGAGGACACTCCGTTTTCGATGGGATTGTTGTCCAAATCGATAGAAAACGCTCAACGCAATATCGAAGGTCGTAACTACGACGCGCGTAAACAAGTGCTTGAATACGACAATGTAATGAATACTCAGCGTACGATTATTTACGACGAGAGAAATAAAGTTCTTATGGGCGAAGACCTTCACGATCAGATTTTGAAGATGATCAGAGAAGAAACGGACTTCATAGTAGATGCGTATACTGATCCTAAGAAAGATTGGGACGAATGGGATTGCGAGAATATGAACAAAGAGCTTGAACGCAAGGTTTTGCCGGACGAACCGGAGTTCTTGTCGCAGGATCGTTTGGAAAAATGGACGCTCGAAGAAATTAAAGATCAGGTTTATAATGCCGTTTTGGCTCGTTACGATCGCAAGATCGAGGATGCGAAAGAAGTCGGATTGGATTTCTCCGAAATAGAAAGAATTCTTCTTTTGAGAGCGGTGGATTTCAGATGGATGGATCATATAGATCAGATGGATTTTTTGCGCAGAGGAATCGGTCTTAAAGCGTATGGCAATCAGGATCCCGTAATAGCTTATAAAAAAGAAGGTTTCGAAATGTTCGACGAGATGATTTCGAATATTCGCGAAGATACGGTAGGGATGTTGATGCACGTCAATATTCAAAAAGCTCCGGAACGCGAAACTCAAAAAGTAGACATGGTTATGTCGGGTGGCAGCGAAGGCGCGAAGGCTCCCAAAGCCGAACAAGCCGTTTCGGACAAAATAGGAAGGAACGATCCTTGTCCTTGCGGCAGCGGTAAAAAATATAAGAATTGCTGCGGAAAGGAACAATAATATTAAATATCAAACGGCTTATTTAGCCGAAATTCGATTGACCGACGACTACGCTTGTTTTTGTCGGTCAATTAATATAAACAGTCGTTGATTTAGCGGTTTGTATAACGGCGGCTATTTTATATCGCGGACAATATAAACTTACGGAAGCGTTATGTTTATTTAGAATATACAAAAGGCAGAGGCGGGCGAATAAGCTGCGTCGCCGTTGACAATATTAAACCGATGTGATATAATATTCGTTGAAAAAAATCAAAAAGCTCGGTCGAGACGAGAGGTAATATGTTAATACTTGACGATTTGAAATTCAATCTAAAAAATTTAAGACAAAAATTCGACGAATGTTGCGAAGCGATCGATTTGGAAAAACTCGAGAATCGCGAAAGCGAACTTGACCGTTTGCAACAGGATCCCGATCTTTTTAAAGACTTAAAAAGAGCTCAGGAAATTAATTCGGAAGCGAAAAATTTAAAGGACAAGCTTAAAGAGCTTAAAAGCGTCAAAACGGGGCTTGACGACCTTTCGACTTTAATCGAGCTTGTGGAAAGCGAAGACGACGAAAGTTATTTCGACGAGATAAAATCCACTTATTCGGTTTTGGAAAGCAGAGTCGAAAACGTTTATCTCGATTCGCTTTTAAAAGGCGAGTACGACGGAAAAAACGCTATAATGACGTTGCAGGCCGGAGCGGGAGGAACGGAGGCGCAGGATTGGACGCAGATGTTGTACAGAATGTATAGGATGTTTGCCGAAAAAAACGGATTCGTTATCGAAGAAAACGATTTTTTGGAGGGAGACGTTGCCGGAATAAAAAGCGTTACATTTACCGTAAAGGGCTTGAACGCGTACGGTTATCTTAAAGCGGAAAAAGGCGTGCACAGATTGGTCAGAATTTCTCCTTTCGACGCTAATTCTCGTCGACATACTTCGTTTGCGAGTGTGGAGGTAATGCCCGAAATAGAAAACGATACATCCATAGAAATTCGCGCGGAAGATCTTAAAATAGACACGTACAGAAGCGGCGGCGCGGGCGGACAGCATGTCAATAAAACCGATTCTGCGGTAAGAATTACTCATCTTCCGACAGGAATAGTAGTTCAATGCCAGAACGAACGTTCTCAGATTCAAAATCGAGAACAGGCGATGAAATATCTTATGAGTAAGCTCGTAGAGAGAAGAGAACGCGAGATTCTCGAAAAAGCAAGTTCCATTAAAGGCGAAATCAAAAAAATCGAATGGGGCAGTCAAATACGTTCTTATGTTTTTCAGCCGTACACGTTGGTCAAAGACCATCGTACCGGGTTTGAAAACAGCGATATTTCTTCGGTCATGGACGGCGACATAAAGCCGTTTATAGACGATTATTTAAGGAAATCTTAAACGGTGACGAAAAATGTATGATACGATAGCCGCTTTTCAGGCTTTAAAAAACAAAGAGAATATCGTTGTTCTCGGAATAGAAAGTTCTTGCGACGAAACTGCTTGCGCGGTGGTTAAAAACGGACGTGAAATTCTTTCGAACGTTATAGCTTCGCAAATAGAAATTCATCGCAGATTCGGCGGAGTCGTTCCGGAAGTGGCTTCGCGCAATCATACCATGGCGGTAATAAATTGCGTAGATAAGGCGTTGAACGACGCTAACATGACTTTGTCGGACGTCGACGCGATTGCCGTAACTTACGGCGCGGGACTTATCGGCGCTTTGTTGGTAGGCGTTACCGCGGCAAAAGCTTTGTCTTTCGCTACGAATAAACCGCTTATTAAGGTTAATCATATTGAAGGGCATATATGTGCCAATTACGCGCAGTTCTCCGAACTCGAACCGCCTTTTCTCGCGCTTGTCGCTTCGGGTGGACATACGTCCATACTCGACGTCTCGGGATATTGCGATTATAAATTAATGGGAAGTACCACCGACGATGCTATAGGCGAAATGTTCGACAAAACGGCTCGTTTGTTGGGTTTGCCTTATCCCGGCGGACCGGAAGTGGATCGATTGGCGAAACTAGGTTCCCCGAATATTAAATTTTTTACGCATAAAAAAACGGTAAACGACGATTTGTCTTTATCGTATTCCGGACTTAAAACCGCGGTCGTAAATTATATACATAACGCAAAGCAGAAAAATCAGCCGATTTGTAAGGAAGACGTTTGTGCTTCGATAACGCGCGAATCGGTGGATTTGCTCGTAAATACCGTTATGTCGGCGGCGGAACGTTCCGGCAGAAAAACCATAGTGCTTGCGGGCGGCGTCGCTTCTAATTCTTATTTGCGCGCTTCGTTAAAAGAGGCGGGCGAAAAAAACGGTTATAAAGTTTTGTTTCCCGCACCGATTTTGTGTACGGATAACGCCGTAATGATAGCGTCACGAGGATATTTCAGTATTCGAGAAGGAAAAGACCTTGCCGGAGCGGATCTTAACGCAGTCGGCAATCTCAGGACGGGCGTATGAACAAAAGAGTGGTAATAGGAATGAGCGGCGGAGTCGATTCTTCCGTTGCTGCATGGTTGCTTAAACAAGAAGGTTATGAAGTAATAGGTTTGTTCATGCATAATTGGGAAGAGGAGGACGGAGCCGGAAATTGCACGTCTGCAGACGATTGGAACGATGTTATAGGCGTATGCGGAAAGCTCGAAATTCCTTATTATTCGGTAAATTTCGCCAAGCAATACATGGACAGAGTATTTTCGTATTTTCTTGACGAATATAAAAAAGGAAGAACGCCAAACCCTGACGTATTGTGCAATCGTGAAATAAAATTCGGTCCGTTTGTCGAATATGCCGCGTCGATGGGGGCCGATTATGTCGCTACGGGGCACTATTGTTCGATTTTACGCGACGGAGACTATACGCAGCTCTTATCCGCTTGCGACGAAAACAAAGATCAAACTTATTTTCTTAATCAGGTTCGAACGGAACAGTTGAGGAACGTTATGTTTCCGCTCAGCGATTTGCCTAAACCCGAAGTTCGCAAAATTGCGGAACGCGAAGGGTTGATTACCGCGAAGAAAAAGGATTCTACGGGAATATGTTTCATAGGAGAGCGTAAATTCCGAAAATTTCTTGCAGAATATCTTCCCGGAAAAAGCGGAGATATAGTGGATTCGTCGGGTAAAAAAATCGGCAAACACGACGGACTTATGTATTATACTCTCGGTCAACGCAAAGGGCTCGGAATAGGCGGAATGGCGGGGGAAAAACAGGACAGATGGTATGTCATCGATAAAGATTTGAAAAACAATCGTCTTGTCGTATCTTGCGGAGAAGGAGAGGAACTTTTTTCTCGCGGGTTAACAGCGAGCGGACTTAATATAATCGGTGCTTGGGACAAAAAAACTTTCGAATGTACGGCGAAGTTCAGATATAGACAAAGCGAACAGAAAGTGCTTGCGAAAATAAACGGCGACAGTCTTGCGTTGGAATTCGAAGAGCCGCAACGGGCGGTTACGCCGGGACAGTATGCCGTTTTGTATACGAACAGTGACATCGAAGGTAAAAGAAGATGTCTTGGCGGAGCGGTTATCGAAACGGTAATAAAATAAGGAGAATATATATTATTGATGAAAAGTAAGTTTAGTGATAGCGATTTGAGAGAAATTATTGCTAAAATGACGGTTAGACAAAAAGCGGCACAGATGACGCAGCTTAACGCTAATCTTTTGTTAACCGACGCTGACGGAGAGATTACGGGACCTGCTGCGGAAATGAATTTGACTAAAGAGGACGTTGCGACGATAGGTTCTACGCTTAATTATCGCGGCGCAAACAATATGATTTCTTTGCAGAGAGAGCATCTAAAATCCGATCCAAATAAAATTCCGCTTCTCGGAATGATGGACGTAATACACGGATGTAAGACGATATATCCCGTTCCGCTTGCACTCGGTTGTACGTTTGAACCGGATTTGGTTCGCGATTTGTGCGCGATGGCGGCTAAAGAATCCGCTGCTTGCGGTATTCAGGTTACTTTTTCGCCGATGGTAGATCTTGCAAGAGACGCAAGATGGGGCAGAGTGGTGGAAACGACAGGCGAAGATCCTTTTATGAACTGTTTATATGCGAAAGCCGCCGTAAAAGGTTATCAGGGAGACGATTTATCGGATAATACCAAAATCGCCGCGTGTTTGAAACATTTTGCGGCTTACGGCGCTGTCGAAGCGGGAAGAGATTACAATACGGTCGACATGAGCGAAAGAACGGCTCGCGAGTTTTATTTGAAAGCATATCAAGCGGCGGTGGACGCGGGCATTGCTTTGGCTATGACGTCGTTTAACGTTTACGACGGAATTCCCCTTACCGCAAACAAAGAACTTACTCAAGGAGTTTTGAAAGGAGAATGGGGCTTCGACGGCGTCATAATCTCCGATTACAACGCTTTCGGAGAGATGTGTACTCACGGATATGAGAAAGAAGGCGAGAACATCGCGTTGAGAGCGTACGAAGCGGGCGAAGACATAGAGATGATGTCGCTTAATTATCTCGAAAATATGGAAAAGCTTGTTTCTTCCGGAAAAATAGACGAGAAAGATCTTGACGAATATGTGTTCAGAATTTTGAAACTTAAACGCGATCTCGGTGTTTTTGACGATCCCGAAAGAGGAGTGTCCGTTCAAAGAGAAGAAAGCGAGTGTCTTACCTCGGAAAATCGCGCGCTTGCAAAGAAAGCTGCCGAAAAGAGTTGTGTGTTATTGAAGAACGACGGCGTTCTGCCTCTCGACAAGGCGGACGGAATAGCTCTTATAGGACCTTTTGCCGATAGCGGAGATATTTTGGGAACATGGCGTTGTTACGGCGACGCAAGCGAAACGACTACCGTTTATTCGGCGATGAAAAAAGCTTGTGCAAACGTAGCGTACGCAAAAGGTTGCGGTTACGAACTGAAAGATTTTGATAAAAGCGGTTTCGAAGAAGCCGTCGCGCTCGCTCGCAGAAGCAAAACGGTGGTTATGTGCGTCGGCGAGTATCAAGATTACAGCGGCGAAAGCAAAAGCAGAGCGGATATTACCATACCGGCAAATCAGGTTGAATTAATAAGACAAATAAATCGAGTTAACGACAATATCGTTATCGTTTGTTTCGGAGGCAGACCGTTAGTCATTAACGAAGTTTTGCCGTTGTGCAAAGCGTTTGTTATGGCATGGCAGCCCGGAACGGAAGGCGGTAGCGCGATAACCGATCTTCTTATAGGAAAGGCTAATTTTGAGGGTAAGCTTTCAATGACTTTCCCCTATCACGTGGCTCAGTGTCCCATATATTACAATCACATGAACACGGGCAGACCTAAGCCCGGAGAAGATTTCGGCGGAGCTTACGTTTCCATGTATATAGACGTGCCGAATAAACCTCTTTTCGAATACGGTTACGGATTGTCTTATTCGAAATTCGAGATCGGACAAGTAAAGCTTTCTTCCGATAGCATGACTTCGGATGAAAAAATTATCGCGTCGGTAACCGTTTCCAATTGTTCCGACGTAGACGGTAGCGAAGTTGTACAGCTTTATTTGCGCGACAGATTTGCGAGCAGAGTTCGTCCTGTAAAAGAACTTAAAGGATATAAGAAAATATTTGTAAAAGCAGGCGAATCTGCGGTTGTTGAGTTCGAAATAGACGTTGAAATGCTTAAATTCTGGAACGAGTTTATGGAATATACCGCCGAGAAAGGCGAGTTTGACGTTTTTGTCGGCGCAAGCAGCGATACCGAAAATTCTGCCGAATTCAAACTTGTATGAAAGCGGTAGTGCAAAGAGTCGAAGCGGGTGCAGTATACGTCGGCGACGAACTTGTTTCTGAAATCGGCGGTGGTTTGGTTGTTTATTTGGGAATTAAACGCGGCGACGGGGAAAAAGAAGCTGAATTTATTGCGAATAAAATTTCGCGTATGCGTATTTTTGCGGATGAAAACGGTAAGATGAATTTGTCCGTAAAAGACGTAGGCGGTTCTGTTTTGTTGGTCTCGCAATTTACGCTACTCGGCGACGCGCGTCACGGGAATCGTCCGAGTTTTTCGGAAGCGGAATCTCCCGTTCTTGCTGAGCCGTTATACGAATCTGTGGCGGACGAAATAAGAAAATTCGGTATAGAAGTTAAAACAGGTTTGTTCGGCGCGGATATGCGTATACCTCAAACCAATATCGGGCCCGTAACTATTTTGCTCGATACTGAATGATTATTGAAGTATTGAGATAGATGCGGAACAGAGCAGAAAAAAGCCGAACGCCGTCATGGCAATTTAAAAGTTATAAGAAAATAAATAAAAAACGAAAGAAAATTCATCTTTCGTTTTTTATTGTATAATTTATCGATTGTATATCGAACAACAATTCGGATCTTTTATTCCAAAACGGTTACGGTTTGAATTACTATCGGTTCTTTTGGGACGTCGGCATAATACATCCAATTACCCGTTTTAACTTTGCTTATGTCGATCGCTACGTCAAGGCTTTGTTGGTCGATCGTTCTGCCGAAAGCTGCGTACTGACCGTCCAAATGAGGCGTATCGTCTACGCAAATAAAAAACTGCGAAGACGCCGAATCGTTGTCCATGGCACGAGCCATCGAAAGTGTTCCGGGCGTATGTTTTACGTCGTTGTCGAACCCGTTTGCGGAAAATTCGCCGACAACGTTACCGGGCGCTTGTTTGTGCTTTAATCCGCCGTTTTCTGCCTCGAATCCGCCGCCTTGAATCATGAAGCCGGGGATAACTCTGTGAAAGCAAAGATTGTCGAAAAATTTATCGTTGATAAGATTCAAAAAGTTCTGTACGGTTTTTGGCGCTTTATCGTCGAACAGTTCTGCGTCGATATGTCTGCCGTCGGTAAGACTTATTCTGATTTTAGTCATGTCGATAACCTCTTTTATTTATTGTTTAAATCATTATATTGATTTTGAGAGAAAAAGTCAAACGATTGCGGCGTACGAGTGTGAATTCGCTCTTTTTCGTCCTTGATTCGGAATTCACTCGGGGGACATTCCGTATCGTTTTTTGAACAGCCGGCTAAAATGCAACGGTATTCGAATCCGCACGAAACGGCAATTTCGCCCACTTGTAAATTGGAGTACAAAAGCGTTTCGGAGGCGGTTTTTAATCTTACGTCGTCTTGATATTTTATCGGAGTCGTGTTTTTGGCGGAGGAAAAAATATACGCCGATTTTGATGTTGCATGCCGCCATTATTTCGTTTGCGACCGTTCCGCTGCTGTGACGCTATAACGTTGTCGAATGAGCGGCTCGTTCGTAATATTGTTTTTCGTGAGGCGCGTACAAAACGCAATTTCCGCGTTCCAAGTCATAAATTTGCCATCGTGAAATACTTTTGTCGAGCCTTTCGAAACCGATACGATATGGTAGTTTTTATTTCCCTTTTCTCTTATTACCGAAAAAAATCGAGAAAGTGTTTTGAAAACCGCAAATGTTTATCGTTAAATATTTTCAGAGAAATAATCGGTTATGTCTTGTTTGTTTCCGTCGTAAAGCATTTTTAGCTCCTTTTAAGTAAAACCTCAATATTTATATCATACCACGATGTGGCATTTGTTCATATAAACAAGCGTTAATTTTATTAATTTTTCGAGCTTGTCGTGCTAAAATAAACGTATAAATTTACCAAGCAATCAATGGCGGTAAAAAATGACAAATAGCTTTTATAGGTGCGGGTAGCCTTTATTTTACGAGCAGTTGCGTGCGGTGATTTGCTTGCCTTTTCGGCATTTTTGTTATGTGATTTTGCACTGATTGACATTAATCCCGAAAACCTCGCCAATATTAAGAAGATTGTCGAAAAAGTAGTCGAAAATATGGCGTGTCTCGAATGTAGGATTGCGGCGACGACTGATCGAATCGAGGAGTTAAAGGGCGCGGACGGAGTTTTGTGTACCGTTTTTAACGGCGACGTGGACATATGGCAGTAAGATATAACTATTCCCGAAAAATACGGTATAGACATAAATATCGGCGATAAGAGAAGCGTTTCGGGAATATTTTGCGCGTTAAGAAACATTCCGCTTATGCTCGATATTTGTAAATACATTAAAAAGTATTGCCCGAAAGTGGTGTTTCTGAAATTACACCAATCCCGTGTTCTGGCTTTGCGGCGCGATGTAAAAATACGGCGACATGGAAGTTACGGGACTTTGTCACAGCGTTCAGTGAACTACGGAAATGCTTGCGTTTTGGCTAAAAGAACCCGTGAACGAAATAGTTTATAAATGAATGAGCGTAAACCATCGGGCTTTTTATACTGTTTTCGAACATAACGGAGAAAGTTTGCATCCGAAATTGAGAGAATTGCGCCAAGATCCCGAATATTTCACTAAAGAGCAAGTCAGGAACGAAATGTTTCTTAAACTCGGATATTATGTGACGGAATCGAGATGACATAATCCGGAATACAATCAATGGTTCAGAAAAAGACATGATTTAATAGAAAAATATTGCGCTTGCGGAACGGGTTGGAATCCCGCCGAATACGCATATTCATTGAATTTAAGAAAAGAAAAGCGAACGTGCAAAAGCAGTATGACGAATTGTTTGAAGTTAACAAAGAGTTTTCAGGGAATTATAAGTAAGCCTTTGAAAAAAACGGCGGCGTTTAATTGCTTAAAAGCATTTGTGCCGCTTTTTTTATTGGCGCGTAATGTTTTGTTTGACATTTTTCTTTTTTTGATATATAATAAGAGTAATTTGAAGTGTAACGGAGGCGACATTATGAAAATTACTTGGCTGGGACAAGCCGGATTGCTGTTTGAACAATTTGGTTTCAATATTATGATAGATCCTTATTTCAGTGATTCGGTTACGGAAATCGAACCGCACAATTTTCGCAGAGTTCCCGTCGACCAACGCTTTTTTTCGGTTCGTCCGGACGTGTTGATTATTACGCACAAACATCGCGATCATTTGGATAAACGTACTCTCGACGTGTTTTTTTCTCGGTACGACGGAATTACGGTACTTGCGCCTTCGGACAGTATAGAAGAATTTTACGGTTATGGCATAAAAAACAATTACGTTATGTTTAATCCGGGAACGAGGTGGACGATGAACGGCATCGCGTTTAAGTCGGTAAAAGCCGAACATTCCGATCTTAGAGCGATAGGCGCGGTAATAAAGGCTGATAGGAATTATTACGTAACCGGCGATACTCTTTATAACGACGACGTTATCGCGGCGGCTAAAAAAGAATCTCCGGACATCGTTTTTCTTCCTGTGAACGGGGTTGGTAATAATATGAACATGACGGACGCCGCGGCTTTTGCGAGAGAATTGGGTTCGATTACGGCCGTTCCGTTGCACGTCGGGTTGTTTGATAATCTTAGCGGCAACGATATGCCGTACGAAAACAAAATCGTACCGGAATTTTATAAAGAAATTAAATTGTGAATATTTTGCGGCGGTGGAAACGTCGAAGGAGTTTTTTATTATGGATGAAAAAATTATGTTGGCTGCGCACAGGGGGTATCGTCAATTATTTCCCGAAAACACGATGATTGCTTTTCGTGAGGCGTTAAAGCTGGATATAGACGCGATAGAAACGGACGTCAGAATGACTTCCGACCACGAAATCGTAATTATACACGACGCGACGTTGGAAAGGACGACTGATAAGAGCGGACACGTATGCGACAGGACGCTTGCCGCAGTAAGAGAAGCGGACGCCGGAATCAAGTTCGGCGAACAGTTCAAAGGAGAAAAAGTTCCTACTCTCGAAGAATTTTTGGAGCTTATGTCGACTCGCCCCGATGTTAAAGTTTTGCTCGAACTTAAAGATTATCCCGAGGAATACGGAGATTTCGCGTATGCTTCGTGCGAAAAAACGATTTCGCTTTGCAAAAAATACGGAGTCTGGGGCAGAGAACGCATTACGATTATTACTTTTTCGACCGCTCTTTGTGCGTGGATAAGGAACAAACATGGGGACGAAGATATAACTATTCACGGCTTTTATCCGAAAAGTCATATGCGCGGATGGGAAAAGGACGATCCTTACAAATATATCGATGAGGTCTGTCTGTTCTCCGGTTCGGGAAAACAGAGCGACGGAAGACCGGATTGGTCGTCGTGCGATCCTGTTGTCGAATCGCTTGTGTTCGAAACTTTTAATTTAATGGGAATAAAACCGTGCGTTTATTTCAAATTTAATACCGACGAGAACGTTTATCGCCGCGCGTTCGAATACGGAGCACGTTGTTTTACTTGCGACGACGCTTTTACGTGCGGTAAAATTTTGGATAAAATAGGTGCGCGCAAGCTTAAAAAGTAAAAACATAAAAAATTAATAAATTCGACTGTTTTCAGCGACATTGAAAAATAACGTGCGAGCGGACGCGCGTGGTGTTCGTTTCGCTTGCAAATTTCGGGCGGTTATGGTATAATACGTTCGTTGTCGAAACGGTCGGCAATATTCGAATAAAAAATAGCGGAAACCGAAAATGAATGCAGGACGGCGTCCGATATTTTTTATTTTATGATGCCGTACACAGTTTTTAGTCGCTTAGCGGCATTTGAAAAGAGCGGTTGCTTTTTTTATATGTCGATAAGAGTTCGAATTCGTTTTTCGAGTTTGGGAGAGTAATTTATTCATGAAATTAAAAAAATATATCGGTGATAAAGCGTTTTATAAAATGATATTGAGCGTCGCTTTGCCGATTATGATTCAAAACGGAATAAGCAATTTTGTCAGTTTGCTCGACAATCTTATGGTAGGCAGATTGGGAACGGAAGCGATGTCCGGCGTGTCGGTTGTCAATCAGTTTTTATTTATATTTAACCTTTTGATATTCGGAGCGACTTCCGCCGCCGGTATTTTTATGGCTCAATATCACGGATATGGCGATGCAGACGGAGAAAAGCATACTTTTAGATTTAAGTTTCTTATATGCGTGATTGCCGGAATAATAGGAACGGTCGTGCTCGGCGTTTTCAGCGAACGATTCATTTCGTTGTTTTTGCAGGGCGAATCAATCGAGGGCAGCGTCGAATTGACTCTCGAAAACGGAGAGAAGTATTTGTTTATAATGCTTTTCGGGCTTATTCCGTTTTCGTTGTCTAACGTTTATTCGTCCAGCATGAGGGAAACGGGCGACGCCGTTACTCCGATGATAGCCAGTCTTGTCGCTGTTGCGACTAATTTTACGTTTAATCTGTTGTTTATATTCGGTTATATGGGGTTCCCTGCTCTCGGAGCGGCGGGCGCGGCGATAGCTACCGTAATATCTCGTTTCGTCGAGCTTGCTATGTTGGCTGTTTGTACACATGCTCGTTCCGAAAAATACGAGTATGTCAAAGGCGCGTTCCGTTCGTTTTATATCCCGAAGAAACTTTGTAAAGAAATACTCACGCGCGGAATGCCGCTCATGATAAACGAGTTTTTTTGGTCGATAGCCGTTACGATGAGTAATCAATGTTATTCGACTCGTTCGTTGGACGTTGTTGCCGCTCAGAATATTTATACAACTGTTCTTAATTTGTTTAACGTCGTGTATTTGTCCATGGGTAATGCCATAGCCATAGTGGTCGGAAACCTGCTGGGGGCGGGAAAACTTGACGAAGCGCGCGATACCGATCGTAAAATGGTTGCTTTTTCCGTGTTTTGCGGCATAATCATGGGGGCTTTTCTTGCCGGAATATCCACCGTGTTCCCGTTGTTGTACAATACGTCCGAAAACGCTCGAGGTTTGGCTACTTATATGATTTTGTTCTCGAGTATTCTCATGCCGATAAATTCGTTTGTGGACGCTTCTTATTTTACGATGCGTTCGGGTGGACAAATGATGGTAACCGTGCTTTTTGACAGCGTGTATATGTGGGTTGTGAAACTTCCCGTTTGTTTTGTTCTTGCGTATTTTACGTCCGTCGATATTTATTGGTTGTTTGCCGTCGGGCAGACCGTCGAATCGTTGCGTGCTGTTTTGGGTTGGATTTTTATGAGTAAAGGAGCTTGGGTTCGTCAGCTTGTAAAAAAAGAGGTTGTTTCGGAATAAACTTGTAAAAGGTTAAAAAAGGAGCGTCTTGAAAGTTGCGTAAACTTTGCAAGACGCTTTTTGCGTAAAAAATCATTCATTGTTTTTGCAAAAGATTAATCGAATCTTTTTATCTTTTGCGAATTAGAATGATTTTTTTGTTGTTATAACGGATTTTGCGAGAATTTCGGAAAATTTAATTTACGGAATATCTAAACGATCGAGATTGTTTTAATATCGAATCGAGTCGCGGTTATTTATCTGCGTTTTTATTTTGGGTAGACAGCAAAGATTCCCAATCGAATCCTTTGTAATTTTTATCCGAGGATGAGAAAAAATACGCGGTTTTTTTCGTTTCCCGGCGTTTGGGTAAAGTCGAGTTTTTTACCGAATGTCCTAAAAGGCACATTATTGAGCCGCCCGCAATGACTAATCCTATCGTTACCATTTTTTCGTTCCTCCGTTTATGCGATAATTGTACCTCTTTTATAATGACAACAGAATGTCCTTTATTTAAATAAAACTTAGAAAATCGAATTTGTTTTTGTTTGCAAAAAATATTTAAAAAAATAGCTCAGAGCGTAACAAATAGATTTGTCTCTCGTTTTTGTTTGACGCATATGGGTTCCTTTTGACGCATGCTTTTTATATCCAAAGACAAAAGTCGACGGAGAGAATTTTCAAGCGTTCGATTTTATATCGCGCCTAAAATTCATATATTAAATTGTTTAATTGGTATTGACAGATTGTCGAGATTGTGGTATACTATAATCGTAAACGGATAAGAAATATTCGTTTCGCGAACTAAATATTTACGACAAGGGAGGTACTATTTATGAAAATCGATTTTTTGTGCAGAAACTATGACGCGAGCGACAAGCTCAAAGACGTTATTACAAAAAAAGTCGATAGGCTTGATAAATTTTTCGAGGAAGACACAAAGGTTAAGATTGTTTTAAAAGAAGCTAATTCGGTACAGACGATGGAACTTACGATAGCTGTCGCCAACGGCGTGTTGCGTTCGGAAGTTTCGGGCAAAAACATGTACGACCTTATAGATATCGCTCTTCCCAAGCTGGAAAAACAGATTATCAAACATCATTCGAAGATGAAAGATAAGAAGTTTAAGATAAAAGACGTGATGCAGGAAGAAGCGAAAACCGTCGAACAACCCAAAGAAGTTGTCAGAAGCAAAGCGTTCGAGCTTGTTCCCATGACGGTGGAAGACGCTATCGAGGAAATGGAACTTGTAGGACACGACTTTTACGTGTTCCTTAACAGAGCCACCGGAAACGTAAGCGTTTTATATACGAGACGCGATGAGAATTACGGTTTGATAGAAGCGATCAGATAAGCAAAAAACGTAACGAAGAGCCGGTTTATGTCGGCTCTTCGTTACGGAAAAGAGATAAATCAAGGAGATATAGGTATGAAATTAAAACTGGATTACAATAATATGATGACCGAAGCAATCGGCGATCAGGGTATCGACGCATCCGTATTCGCGAAAGACGCTGCGTTTTGGGGCGGCGCTCACAAAAACGTAATGGACAACCGCGGTAAAGGTTGGCAGGAATGGTGCGATCTTCCGTTTGTCGGAAACGATTATTTGGACGAGATGATAGGTTATTGTTCCGAAATAGGAAAAAAAGCGGAAAGCTTCGTTGTTTTCGGAATAGGCGGCAGCGCGCTAGGCCCGTTGGCTGTTTTGCAGTCGCTCATGCATTTGCATCATAACGAACTTTCTCGCGAAAAAAGAAAAGCTCCTAAATTTTACGTAGAAGATAACGTCGATCCCGAAAGAATGACGGCTTTGTTGGATGTTATAGACGTAAAGACCGCCTATTTTAACGTTATTACCAAAAGCGGTGAAACGAGCGAAACTCTTAGCCAGTTTTTGATCGTATACGATCTTCTCAAAAAAGAGCTTGGCGTCGAAGAAGCGAAGAAACATATCATCGTTACTACGACTGACGGAAAGGGAACGTTATACAATCTTGCAAAAAAAGAAGGATTTAAACTTTACGCGGTACAACCCGGCGTCGGAGGAAGATTCTCCGTTCTTTGCCCGGTAGGACTTGTTCCTTTCGCAGTAATGGGAATCGATATCAAAGAAATGCTTAAAGGCGCTGCCGAAATGAGCAAGGCGTCCGAAAACACCGATATTGCTAAGAATCCGGCGCTTATGAGCGCGTATTTGCAGTATGTTTCCATGAAAAACGGCAAGAACATAAGCGTTTTGATGCCTTATGCGGACAGTTTAAAATATATGGCTGATTTTTATTGCCAAATTTGGGCTGAATCGCTCGGAAAAGCGGTAGATAACGCAGGAAACGTTGTTAACGCAGGTCAGACTCCAGCTAAATCGTTGGGCGTTACCGATCAGCACAGTCAGGTTCAGCTTTATACCGAAGGTCCGTTCGATAAAGTAGTTACTTTCATCGCAGTAGACGAATTCCGTTCCACGCAGGTTATTTCGGACGACAAGGATGTAGACGCTTGCGATTTCCTTAAGGGACATACGATGAACGAACTTATTAATTGCGAAAGAAAAGCTACCGAATATGCGTTGAGAAAAGCGAAAAGAGCTAACTTTACCGTTTATTTGCCGGAAGTCAATGCGGAAACCGTAGGCGAACTTCTTATGTATTTCATGTATCAGACTGCTTTTGCAGGCGCTATGCTTAATATCGATACGTTTAATCAGCCTGGAGTCGAAGAAGGTAAGAAGGCTACGTTCGCAATGCTCGGCAGAACCGGATACGAGGCAAAACTTAACGAAGTCAACGCCGCTCAAAAATTTGACAAATACACGATTTGAATTAAGGAATTTTATATAAAATGAAAAAACCCCTCAAAGAATTAATTGGCAAAAAAAGCGTAACTGCGCTTTTGTATATCGCGCTCGGAATTGCTCTGATCGTTTTTCGAGGAAAAACTCCCGAAATACTTTGCCGTTTTCTCGGTGCGGGATTCGGCGTAATCGGGTTGTATAACCTTGTTTATCATATTGTTCAGGACGAATTGTTGATAGGATTGCCGTCTGATTTATTTTTAATCGTTCTGGGTGTGGTCGTGGTTATGTGTGCAGACGTTATCGCCGTGTTACTTGCCGTGATTTTGGGCATAGTTATGCTGATTAAGGCTATTTTCGGATTGCAAAGTGCGCTTATTTCAAAAAAAGCGGAGAGCAAAACGTGGGTAGTCGATATGATATACGCCATAATCGGTTTGTTACTCGGATTGATTCTTATCGTTAATCCGTTGAGAGGTAGCGGCTATTTGTCTGTCGCAATGGGTATAGTTCTTATTATTGACGGTGTTATCGGCTTGGCGGTGTTCGTTATCGACGCCGTTATGGATTCTAAAACAGCCGTATCTGATGAGGATTGTGTGGTAACTGCCGAAACGGTTATTATACACGATGATCACGACGATTAAAAAAATTAAATCGAAATAATTCGGTGCGTCGACTGCAAAAAATTGCGGTCGGCGTTTTTTATGCCTATAAAAGATTTGTTTTTAAATTTATCGCTTTAAAACGGTGAAAAACACGGCTGGGCGGCGCCAAAAGAATCGTGATTCGACAAAAAAAGAAAAAATTTACAAAAAAAGAAAAAAAAGTTTAAAAAATGGGATAAAAACAGTTGAC
>CAZQAC010000036.1:0-16651 GCA_964591125.1 uncultured Lachnospiraceae bacterium | reverse complement strand
TCTGTACGTTTCCGAATCGAAATCCTTAAATTCTTCTTTTTCAAGTATAGGCTCGCCCTCAACTTGAACGTTTTCCATCTTATCGATTCTGTATCTGGAAGTGCCGTCGTGTTTATCGTCATAGCAGAGAAGATAATAATTATCCTTGCTCCAAATCATAGACAACGGATTAAATACGTAACGCTTTTTATCCTTATGATAGACTTTCTTCTTTTTCGTCTAAATGATAATACAAAAACGAAACCTTTTTCTTTTGTTTTATCGCCGTTTCTATGAAAGCTATGTTATATTCGAAAAAAGAGAATTACAGTTTATCGCAAACGAATTTTTCCCAAGGAATATCGACAGACTTGCCTTCGTTGATTATTTCGTCAACATGCATAAGAAGAGGAAAATCCCGTAAATTCAACAATCCTTTTTTCGCGGCAGCTTTAACCGCACAAGCCACTCTTGTCGCAACGACAATCGATTCAAGCGTTACGCCTTTAAGTTTATCCATAGCCTCGTCGAAAGAATAACCGCGTCCTAAAAGAATTCCGATAAGACGAGTACGACCGCCATAAACGGTCACGTACAAATCTCCCGCGCCGAGAATTATATTGTCGTCGCCGCCACCGATAAATTCGATAAGTTTACGCATTTCTCTAACCGATTGTCCGAATACCGCCGCCTGCGAATTATAATGTAAAACGCTGTTTTCGCCGTGCAAACGCTGATTGATTCCGATAGTAAGAGCAATACCGAGCGCATAACCGTTTTTTAACGCGACCGCGCTTTCTACTCCGATAACGTCGGTAGACAACGAAATATGATAATAATCCGTGCGCATAACTTCTCGCATCATTTTTAACGCGGCAACGTCTTTTCCGCAAAAAGTAACTTCTGACTGATCGTGAAAAACCAACTCGTAGCTCGTGCAAGGTCCGCCGATAGCACATATGTCGCGTTCTATGCCTTTTTTCGCCAACATTCTTTGCCAATATTCGGGATAGCAAATAAGATTGCCCTCTCCGTCATCAATCAATCCCTTCGTAACAGAAAGAACGGGGATATTCGTAGGAATAATCGGGAGAATATTCTCTCCGAACCAATCCACACCGAAGCTACTGACGCCGCCGATAACAAAATCCGCGCCCTCGATAGCCTTTTTAACGTCCTCTATTTGATAAAACGACACGCCTTCGGGAAAATCGTAATCGAATTTAGGATGACGGTTTGTCTTTCGACATGCGTCTATTATTTCACGATCGAGATGAGTTCCCACCAAACGAGTTTCATGTCCGTTTTCTCTTATCGGAAAGGCAAGCGCAGAACCCATCATGCCCGCTCCGACAATCGTTACAACACTCATAATTACTCCTTATTATTTATTCTTTTTAATTAAGATAACTTCATACGGTGCGATTTCCGCTTGCTCTCCGCACGAATATTTTTTGCCGCTCAACAAGTCAACGCCGTCAAATGGAACGGTAAAAGTTCCTTTCTCGTATTTTTCTTCCAAAAAGGCATATACCGTACCGAAATCGCCTTCTCTCGGAATTATTCCAACGTTATCGCTCGCCGCCGCGAACGGAACAATTCCTTCTTCGCCGCAATAAGACTTAATCAATCCGAGCAACACATCCGTCGACGGTAAACAACCGAGTACGACGATTTTTCCTTTTCCATAAGCGGTTTCGGTCATCGCCGAATATCCGTCAAGATATTCTTCGTTCGAATACGAAGCGATTGTTTTCGCCTTTTCGCCGGGTGTTATGGCGTCGAAACAAAGCTGTTCCGCATAAACTTCCGTACCGTTCAAGTTCAAACATATGTTTTTCGCGCCGACGCCACTTTGTTTGTAAGCAGGCAAAGTAAAATCTATCACTATATCGGCGGTTTTCTCCAAAATTCCTGTAGCCGCGTCGACGTATTTAGCTCCTTCCGCCGTACGAATATCGGTAAGAGGACCGGCGATCCACGTCCCGCCCTTTTGAACGAATTCGAGCAATCTTTCTTGTAAGTTATTATTTTCGAGCGACAACAAGAAAGGCGTAAATATAACCTTTTTGCTATCGAAATCGCCACATTCGTTGATTACAGCCGGATTAAGTCTTGCCTTTATGATCGGCATGATGATATTGGACACGAGCGCGTAATTAAACGGTTTTTCGTCCTCTTTGCGATACAAATGCTGCAATCCGAAAGTTATATCCGAATTTCCGGACATCAATATAGCAAGTCCGCTTTCGACAGGTTTGGTTCCGTTAATGAAATCCGAGTTTAAATCTATTTGTTCGGCAAGCGTCATTACTTCGTTTTTAATATGTCTGTCGCGACCGTTGCTTTCTATTACAGAACCGTGCATAAGTTCGTGACCTGCATAATGAGTGCGCCACAGCCAATAGCAAACGCATTCCGCACCGCTCGCAAGCGCAAGCCAACCGTTAACGCCGACAAATCCCTTCGGACGCATGTATTCGGATATTGCGCTACCGTTCCAACAGCAGGAAGTTTCCGTAAGCCAAAACGGCATTTTTTTTGCGTTATACATATAGCTGTACCAAGCTTCGAGCTCATCGAAGCCTTGATTGCTGTAATATTGATTGAATTGCATAACGTCCATTGCATCGCTTACGTCCTCGTATAACAAAGCGCTAAGCGTAGGCATGGTATCAGTTCCGATAGGCGCGAAACTGTATTTTCTTATTATATCGCGCTGTCTTTTAATAAATTCCGCTCCTTGATGAAGATGGAATTGCCTCCACAAAGCCTGATAGCCCGGATGCATCCAATGCGGTTGGGGCGCAATAACCTTGTCGAATCCGTCTATATGCATCGAAAAAACGCCCGTACCGAGCTTTTTATTTAATTTATCTATATCACCGTCATAACGTTTTTCGAGCCATTTGCCGAACTCTTTAACGCAAGTATCGCAAACGCAGCCGTCTTCGTTTTTGTTTGCAAAAATTTCGTTGTCGATTTGCCAACCGATTACGTTTTTGTCTCGCCCGAATTCTTTCGCCATTGCTTCGACTATGCGATCGCCGTAATAAATATATTTTTCGTTCGAAAAACAAGCGTCTCTGCGCGAACCGTTTTCTTCGTGAAAACCGTTTTTCCACGTAGCGTAAATTTCCGGATATTTATCCGTCAACCATTTGGGCATGCAAGCCGTCGGAGTGCCCATAATTACCGATATTCCCCTATCTTTACACTTGTCCACTACTTCGCGAAACAACGAAAAATCGAATTTTCCGTCCTCGGGCTCCATCGTAGCCCAAGCGAATTCGCCGATTCTGACACAACCGATTCCGTAAGCAACCATTTTATCGAGATCTTCGTCGATTTGAGCGCGATCCCATGCTTCGGGATAATAAGCAACGCCCATAAAAGGTTTTTTATTCATAAAAACACTCTCCTTCAATTCTTTTCGTAATACGAATTCTCCAAAAATTTCTTAACAATTCCAGCGATTTTACGATAACCGGCGTCATTTGGATGCAAGCCGTCTACCGTCCACATGTTTTTATTAATTTCGTTGTCCGGATATATTCCCGAATTCGAATATAAATCCAGAACGGGAATAGAATATTTCTCGGCAACCTCACGAATTATATCGACGTAACCTTTAAGAGAAAGTTTCGGAATCTTATATCCGTCGCCCGTATTTCTGTTTTCGTTTGCTCTGTGAAGAGGCGTCATAACGAAAATAAACGCCTTGGGATAAGTTTGAATCAAATAAGTATAAAGTGTGTTCAGCGCACCGTAGAACGTATAAACGTCGAAATCGTCCGCGCTACCTATTATAGCGTCACCGTGACCGTAGTCGTTAGTGCCTCCGAAAACACATATTATATCGGCTTCCTTATCCATTTGTTCCGCGCGCATGCAAAAATCGAGATCCCAACTTTTGTTTGCGCTTGCGTTTTTTTGACGAGCTATTCTCGTTCCGCCTATACCGTAACCGTTCGCGATAAGTCCCGTTTCGCGAGCAAGAACTTTCCAATAAACGTTCTCTATACTGCTTGCGCCTACACCTTCCGTAATGCTGTCGCCCAAAAAATTAGCTTTCAATCCTTTCAATTCCATCAGTTGTCGTTCTCCTCCGACGAAACATCGTCGTCAACATGTTTTTTTATTTGAGAAACTAACCAATCCTCGTTGTTGAGTTTTGGGTTAATAACGCATTCTCTCCACAAAGCCTCCAATAAGCCGCCGATTCTGACCGGCTGAATACCTTCCAGAATCATTCGGCTACCGCTCGTCGCAAGATCGGTAACCTTAAGCGGCGCGCCCTCTTCTATCAATTGTCGTTTTACAACGCTCAATCTATGTTCGGGCAATTCAGTAACGTAACCGGTTGCCATTCTGTCCGCGTTTATAAGCTCGACCAATTTGTCTATAAGATCGAAATTTTTAGCAACGAAAAGACGAACCTTCGCGTCTTTTGTTTTTCCGTCGCGATCGTACATATGATTGGCGCACAACCAAGCTACCTCGTCGATAACGGCGGTCGGAAATCTCAATCCGTATTCACCGAACGTATATCGCACGATATTTTCCGAAACTTTTTCGTGTCCGTGCATGTTTCCGAATTTATTAACACAATACGGTTTGCCTATATCGTGCATAAGAGCGGCAAGACGAATATCGGGCGGCGCGTAACGAACGGCTTGAAAGGTATGTTCCAAAACGTCGTATTTGTGGTATTTTTCGTTTTGAACCATGCCCGCGCCGTCTTCGAGCTGCGGTAAAATATATTTTATCGCGCCGAGCTGATTAAGAAGTCTGAGTCCTCTGTACTGAGCGTTTTGCGCGCCGTATTTCGTATCGGCAACCAGAATTTTCAAAAGTTCGTCGCGACGACGTTCCACCGAAATATCCTTAAGAAGTTCGACGTTTTGTTTAGCCACTTTAGCCGTTTCGCCGTCTATCTTGAATCCCGTTTCACAAGCAAGTCGAACCATTCTCAAAATTCGCAAACCGTCGGACGCAAAAATACGAGCGGGATCGTGAGCTCTTATAAGTTTATGTTCTATATCGGCGATTCCGCCGAGCGGATCGATGATTTTTTCGTTCTTAATGTCGTAATAAATTGCATTGCAAGTAAAATCGCGACGTAAAGCGTCTTTAGTGATATCGGTGGTAAACATAACCGATACGGGCGAATGTCCTCCGCCTTCCGCATACGTTTCCACGCGAAAAGGGGTATACTCGAATTTATCTTCGTTATACTTGATGACTACCGTGCCGAGCTTATAGTTAATTACTTCCGTGCGGAATCTCTTGCTTATTCCAAGCGCGTCCGCAACGCAAGGTCCCGCAATATCGATATCGGTATCTCCCAATCCGGCGATAGCGTTTCGGACATACCCCCCTACGATAAATATCGGACTCTGCGTCATACTGCTTAGCTTTACCAAACTGTCAGGTACATTTATCTTTTCCATATGTATTATTTTAGCATAATTCGAAAAATAATGCAAGAAAATTCCACTGTTTGTTCAAATTAGATTATCGTTATCTCCGAACGCGACAACGTTCATGCGACAACAAAAAAATCCGCTTTCAAACCTCGACAGTCTAAAACGGATTTTGCTATGGCTATTCGAATATTTATTTTTTATCGCGAAATTTTTATCGATAAGCAAATTTAATTTTTGCCTGCCAATAACCGATTCCGTCACTTTCCATTATTCTTTTTGCAGCAGCAATAAACATATCGCTTATACCGTCGTCAAAGACATATTCTCCCGACAACCCTATTCCCACAGTGAACATATAACATTCGGGAACAAGACGAACGTTATCGTATTCTTTATGCTCAACCATTCTTATCAATAATATACCGCTTACGAAATACTCAGCCTCGCCGGTTGTTTCGTTAGTATGATGTCTCTTAAGCACCATAACGATATAGCCTTCTTTTTCAGAGTCGGTCTCCCAACGAATAACCTCGTCCGAACCCGTTAACGTCGCTTTATCGGTCGTTTCGTCGTTATATTCAAACGTAATTCCGTCGCCTCGGCAATCCAGCATATACGTAACGAATTCGCTACCGTTCATTTCAAAACTCAATCGGTTATACGTTCCGTCGTCTTCCTTTTTCCACTGAACAGCTTTTTGTTCTCGGCATATTCCTCCTTACCGGCTTGGTTATATTTCTCAATGCTTTGCAAACAAATGTTTTTAGAAGATTCCAATCGTTGCAAAGCACTGCTTTTCGCTTTCTGCAATTCCGTCCAAACCGATTCTTCTTCGCTTGCAGTGCAACCGACAACGCTAAAACATAACGCCAAGCTCGTTACTACCGCCAAAATTATTCCTACTACTCGTTTCATAATTCTTGACCATACTTTCTCGCTTTTTCCTTCTATGCCTATATTATATCATCCCCCCCCGAATTTTGCAAGATTTTTTATTTTTTTTCTTAAGTATATCACGAATAATTCTTTTTTGTCAATGTTAAAATTCAAAAAAACTTACGATTAGCAAATATTTTAATGCTATATCAATTGATTTTTTGTGCATTTTAATGTATAATTATGCGTATGATTAATATAATTGCCAACATTCGAAGCGGAAAAGGGCTCGGCTTAAAGAGTCTTAAAAAAGTAACCGCGTATTTGGCGGATAACGCGCTCGATTATACTCTCTACGTAACCAATTACAAAGGACACGCGACAGAAATAACTCAATCCGTTTCTGCAAACGGCGGAACGATCATCGCAATGGGAGGCGACGGTACTTTTCACGAAGTACTGAACGGAATCGTCGACGTAGAACACACAAAAGTAGGCTTTATTCCTGCCGGAAGAGGCAACGATTTCGCTCGGAGTGCCGGCTTTAGTCTTAACCCGATTCGCGCGCTCAAAACGATATTAAAAGGACACACTCGGAAAATAGACTACATTCAAATCGGAAACAAGCGGTGTTTGAACGTTTCGGGAACGGGACTGGACGTTAAAGTTTTGGAAATAGCCGACCAATCGAAAAACACGTTATCCTATTTAAATTCGCTGATATATTGCCTTAATCACTTCAAAACCTATCGTGCCGTCATCTCAACAGACGGAAAGGAACAAAAAACTTACGATTGCATTATGATAGGCGTATGCAACGGAATCGCTTTCGGCGGCAATATGCGCATATCTCCTCTTTCGAAAGTGGACGACGGTTTTTTAGACGTAATCGTTATCGAAATGCCGAAAGACGGCAAAGTAATGAAACTCGTTCCAAAATTCACGAAAGGCAAGCACTTGGATCTTCCCGTAACCACACACATTCGCTGCAAAACCGTAAAAATCCAATCGGACGCTCCGATAGAACTCGACGGAGAAATTTATTACGACCTACCCTTCGATTGCAAAATAGTCGAAAAAGGGTTAGCGGTCTACATGCCCGAATAATAATATTCTTTATAAAAAAAGCCTCCTCCCTCCATCGAAGGAAAAGGCCTTTTTTTATTTTATGCTTAATATCTGCATCAGCTGCGACCAAAACGCGTTATCGTCATTTGAACCGCTGCCTTTGCCGTGCAACCTGTCGACAATCGCCTGAGCTTGCTCTCTGCTCATTCTTACGCCCGCTTCGTCGGCAAGAGCCAACATTTCGTCGGCGTCTTTCGCGCTCTTAATTTGCTGTATAATTTGTTCGTCGATATTCATTATTTTAACTCCCGATCATAAAATTTAATATTCAAAAAATTAACGTTGTCGATCGTAACGACGCGTCAATCTTCAAGTTTTTTCGTTCCTATAATATAATCCGCCGTAGCGCGATTGTTTGCGATAGGTATATCGTAAACTTGAGCTATTCGCAAAAGCGCCTTAACGTCCGGATCGTGAGGCTGAGCCGTAAGCGGATCCGAAAAGAAAATAATAATATCAATCTCACCCTCGGCAACTTTTCCGCCGATTTCCAAATCTCCTCCGAGAGGACCGCTTAAGTAACATTTAACATCCAATCCCGTCGCTTCGTGAATTTTTCTGCCCGTAGTACCCGTTCCGCAAAGATCGTAACGCGACAAAATATTCTTATTCGCGACGCACCAATCTATCATTCGCGGTTTCATGTTATCGTGCGCGATTAACGCAATCGTTTTCGTTTTCATTTTATCTCCTATATCGATATTATCATGTCGAAACTGAATTCGTAATTAATTATATCACATGCGACAAAACGTGTCAAGATTAATAAACCGAAAAATACTCGGCAATTCCAAAATTATCCGCAAAAAAAACGTTACCGCATAAATTCGCAATAACGTTTTTTAGTCTGTTAAAATTCCGAATCAATCTTTGTCAGATAAGACGCAAAAGAGTAATAAAAATCATTACGCTCGCACTGCGATTCCGTCAAAAACAAACCGATTGCCTTTCTTTGAAATAAATTATCGCCTAAGTTCGAATCGAAATTAAGTAAAAGAATTTTGTTCTCGTAATAAAATCGACAGTTGATTCAAGGAAAAACAGCAAAAATCATAAATTCGTTTATATTATCCAATATTCCTTTTTTCAAAAATCATATTATCGAATGGAAAAAGCAATATCCGTCATAAAACTTTCGATAAGAATTCTCTAAGTCTCGGATTCTGCGGATTACGGAAAAACTCATACGGCGTATTCTCTTCGGTTATCGAACCTTTATCGATAAACAGGCAGCGACTTGCAACTTCTCGAGCAAACCCCATTTCGTGAGTAACGACGACCATCGTCATTCCTTCCGCCGCAAGATCTTTCATTACAGACAAAACTTCGCCGACCATTTCGGGATCCAAAGCCGAAGTCGGTTCATCGAAAAGCAAAACTTCGGGATTCATGTTAAGCGCGCGAACAATCGCTATACGTTGTTTTTGCCCGCCCGAAAGACTGGACGGATATTCGTTGATTTTATCGGATAAGCCGACCGTTTTAAGCAATTCCACAGCGTCGAATTCCGCTTGTTCTTTGGTTTTCAATTTAAGGTCTACGGGCGCAAGCGTCATATTTTGAAGCACGGTATAATTGTTAAACAAATTAAAATGCTGAAAAACCATACCCATTTTTCTTCTCGCAAGATTTATATCGATAAAATTTTGCTTAAAAATCTCTTTACAAAGATTGGAATATTCTCTGCCCTCTTTGCTTTTAAGCAAATCGTTCTTTTTAATATCCCAAATAATTTTCCACCTGAGTTCGTCGTCGGGCAAACTCCCTTTTTGTTCTTCGAACAGTTTTTTATACGTTTTTGACAATTCGATTATATCGAAATGCAAATACGGATCTACCGGAGTGAGCAATTTGCCGTCCATCCAAACTTCGCCGTAAGTAGGCTTTTCAAGCAAATTCATACAACGCAAAAGAGTGCTTTTACCGCTTCCCGACGGTCCGACAATAACTACTTTTTCGCCTTTTTCGATAGAACACGAAACGCCGTTCAAAACGCGCAGACTACCGAAATCTTTATATATATTTTTAACGTCTATCACTTTTTTTAAGTCTCCTTTCGATAAGTCTTTGAATATATTGCAATCCGAGCACTACGATAAGATAAATCACGGCTATAATAAACAACGGCATATACAGCTTCATGTTCTGAACGGTAACGTACGACTGCACTTTTGTTAAGTCTACGATCCCTACGTATCCGGCAACCGAAGTTTCTTTAACAAGAGTAATGAATTCGTTGAACATCGTCGGAATCGCGCTTTTCAAAGCCTGAGGCAATACTATTTTAAAAAACGTTTTTAACCACGTAAGCCCCAAACTGCGTCCGGCTTCCGTTTGACCGTAATCGACAGAATTGATTCCTCCTCGCAATATCTCCGCCATATACGCGCCGCTGTTTACTCCGAACGTGACGATGGCGACATATATTCCGTTGGAATTCGGCAACGATAAAAAGGATTGAGATTTAATTCCTTTCAACAAAACGAAATAGCAAATAAACAATTGCAAAACCACCGGAGTTCCACGTATCAAAGTAACATACAACCGCGCGATATAATCCAAAATTTTAAGAAAAAAGTTCTCTTTCGGCGCTATTCTGACGCAAGTAACTATTATGCCTATCAACAAACCCAAAAAACACGCGCCCAACGCAATAATGAGCGTATTTCTCAAGCCTATCAAATACATATTATAACAGTCGTCTTTTATAAAACACACATAAAAGTCCGACCAAAGTCCGTTAAAAAAATTTCCTACTGCTTCCATATATTCCTCATACGTCAAAAGAAGCCGCATATAAATCGGCTTCTCTTATCTTGCTCTGATAATTACTCTGCGTCTTTGCTTTCGGCACTGTACTGAACGAACCATTTTTCGATTTGGCTTTTTCCGTCTGCGTCCTTTTCAAGGAGTTCGGCAAGAGCCGCGTTAACTTTCGAAATAAGTTCCTTATTACCTTTCTTAGCGACGATGCCGTACGATTCGGACTCGACGCCTTCTATTGCGGCATAACCGAGCGAAGAATCGCTTGCTACGAGTTGAGCGGCAACCTGAGAATCGACTATAAGATATTTATCGTTCGCGCTTTTAACATCTTCGAGCGCGGCTACGACTTGAGCGAAATCACTTTTATCTGCGATACCCCATTTGGTTTCGTTATCCGCGATGGTGATCTGACTGGTCGTTCCTGTCTGATAAACTACTTTTTTGCCTTGGAAATTGCTTACCGCAAACGCTCCGTCTTCGTTTATAACGGGCGAAGAATTTTTCAAGTAAACGACCGCCTGATAAGCGCCGCCCCAATAAAACTCGGAGAATTCAACCGCTTCCGCTCTATCCTCTTTGTATGAGATACCGGCAATTCCCAAAGCGTTATCTTCGTCGATACCTGCTACTATAGTGTCGAACGCACCGTTGATTACTTCCAACTTATAGCCGTATTTATTAGCGATGTAATTCGCGATCTCCATATCTACGCCCACAATGTCGAGCGAACCGCTCTTAGTAAACTCCCAAGGCGCGAAACCTGCTTCCGTATAAACAATCAATTTATTTTCTTCGGATTCGGGATTGCATCCTGCAAAAACAACACACATAGACATTGCCATTACGGCAGCCATTATTATCGTCAAAATCTTTTTCATAAATGTTTCTCTCCTTTTTACACCGGCAATTACGCTTGCCGTGAAAACATCGACTATTATACACGCATAAAAAAGGTTTGTCAAGCGTTTTTACTCATAATTATTCATTTTTTTGCAAAATTTATTTTTATTTATGCATAATCAAATGAATAATATGCAATTTTATGCATTTATGCAACGATGCTGCGTTTTTATCCGATATTCGTTCGAAAGTACGCGACAAACAAAAACAAATCATCGGAGATAATGCGACAACGTTTTTCTGACTTCTCCGAAAGTAAGATTTTCCGGAAAGAACACGACAAGAGGTATCGACGCTTTTTTAAGAATTTCAGCCACTTTCTTATCTCGTTCCATTCTGTCTTTTCTTTGATGGCTTTTGTCATTCAGTTCGATAACGACCAAAGGACGAAAATTTTTATCGGTAATAACGAAATCCACTATTCTGAACAGCTCGTTGCGGAACGAATTGTAATTCAGCTTATTTACAAGCGAAACCAACGCGATTTGAGGTAAAACTTCGTACTTGCCGTTGCATAATTTTATCAACGCAGAATAAAGCTCTGCTTCGGGAGCGGATAAAATTCTGTCTTTGACCTCGTATTTAATATCGGCGGTATACTCGTTTATTTCATCTTCCTGCTTGCGGCTTGCTCGTTGAAGCATAAAATAGCCACATATCGAAAATACCGCCGTTATGCAAAAAAGAATTATTTTGACTTTATATTCGAGTTCCGGAAAACAAACGGCGACCGCCGCGCTCGCTATTCCCAATAATAGAATAATAAGTCCGTTCCATTTTCTATCCATATATCCCTCTCAAAAAAAACGCCCGTAGAAGTTACGGGCAATCTTTTTATTAATATTTATTCTTCGGTTGTAGCGTCGAAACGTTCGTTGCCGTAACGACGTCCGCGATTCATACGCTTCGGAATAATCACGACGCGACGATTAGGTTCTCTGCCTTCGCTGCGAGTAAATACTTTGTCGTTATCGTTAAGCGTTGCGTGAATGATCTTTCTCTGAGTATTGTTCATCGGCTCCAAAACGACTTTTCTTCCCGTTTTCAACGCCTTAGCCGCCATTTTATTTGCCATGGAAATAAGAACTTTTTCTCTGTGTTCGCGATAACCGTTGCAATCTAGGATCACAGCCAAATGTTTGTCTTCGCCTTCCTCGACCGCACGCTTGCACAACTGTTGCATGGAATCGAGCACTTCGCCGTGATGTCCTATAACTGAAGAATCTTCCGTAACTATATCGATGTCGATTCTTCCTTTTTCCGTGGATACGACGAGTTCCGCCTGCACTCCCATTTTTTCGAGCAAAGAATTAAGATAATTCTTCGCGAGTTCGATCTGCTGAGGATTAACTTCGCGCAGAGGCTCCTCTTCTTGCTTTTCTTCGGAAACCGATTCGGAATCGACGACAACGGGTTTGCTTTCGACTGTTTTTTCGGGACGATTTACCGACGATTTAAGATTCTCTTTTTTCTTTTCGGGACGCTCCGAAACAGGCTTTTTCTTTTCGAAAGAAACTTTTTTGTCTACTTCCGAGATGTTTTTCTCCTCCGATTTAAGCGCGTCGGTTGCAATTTTAACAGCTTCAGCCTCTTCTTCGTTCACAGTAAGACGAACTTTTGCCTTTTTTAACCATCCGCCGCTGCAAAGCACTTCCACGTCGACGTCGTCGATTGTAACGCCCAACTCGTCAAGTCCCGCCTTAATGGCGTCGTCCAACTTCTTGCCGGTTGCTTCAATAGATTTCATTGTTTTCTCCTCACTGACAATTAATTATTTTTATTAGTTTTATCCGAATCGTTTCTGTTCGAAAAATCCGGTCTGCCGTACGACTGAATCTTGGTCGTCAACTCTTTTTCCAATCTTTTATCCGCAGTTTTGGTAACAATCGTGCCGATACCCGAAATCAGTATCGATACCAAATAACTCATTACCAAATATATCGCGAATGCCGCCGTATATTGGAATGCGAAATAACCCATCATGACAGGCATTACGAACAACATCATTTTTGCCTGAGTTTCGCTCTGGGCATTCATCTGACCGCTTTCTTTTTGCATTCTAAACGACAAAACCTGCATACCTATGGACAACAAAATGGTCAATATCGGCAAAACGAGATAACCGTTCGCTTTGTTATATTCGGGATCGTTCAGGAGTTTTGCCATTACGTCGTCGTATTCCGAAAGCATTTTCGACAACTCTGCCGACGTCGCGTATCCGGATTTACCTGAACCGAAATTGCCGTAATCGCCGATATTCGACTTAAACGTGCTGTAATCGTTAATGGGCGCTGTCCACGGAACGTCCGCGTTCCAAACGTTTTTAATCCACAAGAACCCCGTCTTTACGTCGCTCTCGTAGTAATCGAATACCGCTTGCTGCGCCTCTTCCTTTACGTTGGAAACGGCTATCGACATGATTTTTTCGTCTACGCGTTTATCGATTTCTTCGCCGATTCTCGTTTCGAGTTCCTCTTTGCAACTCTCCGCCGTAACCGAATCCTCCGTAGACAAACGAACGGCTTCCGCCTCTTCTTTCGTTCTGCCTTCTTCGATGGCTTTATCGTAAGCGGCTTTACCCTTTTCGGTTTTCAGAACGCCTAAAACATATTCCGAAACCCCGGCTTTGTCTTCGATTATCGCGTTGTACGCGCCTTCCCGTTCGGTTTCGTAAATACGAGCGTACTCTTCTTCTTTACGAACGTCCAACACTTCGTGATATTTTTGATTTAGCAATTCGTATTCGTGAAAATTCTGATACTGACTGATGGGCTGCAATCCCGAATACAGCAACGTGATAAAAATAACGAGCGTTATAATAGAAGGCAAACACGAAGAAAAATAACTTATTCCCGCTTTTTTGTTAAGCTCCATCTGCTTTTGAGACAGCATCTTAGGATCATTGCCGTACTGCTTTTGCAATTTCTCCATCTGCGGTCTGATTTTTAACGTAATAAGTTGATTTTTTCTCGCTTTGTATCTCTGATAAATATCGATAGGAGAAAGAATCATTTTAAGACAAAAAGTAAAAAGAACCATTCTCCAGCCGTAATTTTCAATAAACGAAAACACGTTCAAAATAAGACCGGCCCACATACCGGTCGGAGCTTGAGCAGCGCCAAGCAAATTCAAAATAACCATTTCATATCTCCTTTGGGATTATCCGGAACGGGATCGAATCCTCCTTTCGTCCACGGATTACAACGCAACAACCGAAAACCGCCGCGCGCTATTCCCTTAATTATTCCGTATTTTTCGATACTTTCGAGCATATACGTCGAACATGACGGATAATACGCGCAAACCGACGGTAAAAACGGCGAAACGCATTTTTTATAGAATAAAACCAATCCTATAAAAAGCCATTTAAACGTAATAACGTATAAGACGACGTCAATCGCTCTCTTTTTCTTTCTTTTCATCGGATTTCAACAATTCGCTTTTAACGAGTAACGCCAAAACTTCGCTTTGAACCGATTCGTAATCCAGTCCGCCCGCTTCGGGTTTTACCGTCAAAACCGCTTGACAAGGAGCAATATCTTTTATTGTTTGACGCAAAACCGCGCGAATACGTCTTTTCAACTTGTTCCGCACGACCGCATGTCCGACCTTATTACTTACCGAAATACCTACGCGAGGCAAATCTCGTCCGCAAACGTAAAACAACGTCATATGCCGAGCGTGACAAACGCCACCCTTTCGGTAAACGTAAGAAAAAGATCCTCTTTTTGTCAATCTATATTTTCTTGCAAGCATCTTTACGCACAAAATACCCCTTTATAAAAAGGGGCGAAAGTACCGTCTTTCAAGCAATTATATTTCTTTGACGAAATATTCATGCCTCTTTGCTATTAATGAGAGCCGAGAGGTTTAACCGCAATATTCTTTCTGCCTTTGTCTCTTCTTCTCTTGAGAACTCTTCTTCCTGCCGCGGTTTTCATTCTTTGTCTAAAACCGTGCACCTTTAATCTGCTTCTCTTTTTGGGTTGATAAGTTCTTTTCATATCTAAAATTCTCCTTAATAAAGTAATATTCGTAATTTTATCATTCGGAAAAATTCCGCCGAACGACGTCAAACTTAAAATGCCGTTACTGCAATATTATAAATGAATTCGAGCCGATAGTCAACTGTTTTTGCCTCTCTTTGCAAAATTCTTGCTTAACATAAGCCGAAATTAATTCAAACCGTTGCTTTTTTTTTGCAATTATTATATAATTACCGTCGGAAAGAGGCGAACGTTCGAGAAATTCAAACGATTGTGCGATCCGAAATTATTTTTACGACGCGAAAAGAGGTATTGATTTATGTCCATGCAAAATATTTTAAGCACGATGCGAAAAGCGATAGAAGATTTTTCGATGATTTCCGACGGCGATCGTATTTGCGTCGGTCTGTCCGGAGGCAAAGACAGTTTGGTTTTACTTGCCGCTCTCAATAATTACAAAATTTTTTCGCCGGCAAAATTCGAACTCGGCGCAATAACCGTCGATATGGGCATCGGCAACGTGGATTTTTCTTCGTTAACCGATTTTTGCGAAAAACTCGGCGTTCCGTATCACATAGAAAAAACAGATATCGGTCCGGTAATATTCGACATACGCAAAGAAAAAAATCCTTGCTCGCTGTGTTCCAAAATGAGAAGAGGCGCGCTTAATTCCGCTCTTACGCAAAGAGGTTACAACAAACTCGCACTTGGACACCACGCCGACGATCTCGTTCAGACAATGTTGCTTTCACTGCTTTACGAAGGCAGATTTTCCACATTTTCGCCCGTATCGTACATGGACCGTTCGGGAGTCACTCTTATTCGTCCGCTCATATATACGGAAGAAAAAAACATAATTCCCGTTGCACGCGAAATGCCCGTTTGCAAAAATCCATGCCCCGCAAATCACGAAACTCAGCGCGAATACGTCAAAAACCTGATAAAAGATATTTGCAAAGACATTCCGTTCGCAAAAGACAGAATGTTCGGCGCGTTGACTCATCCGGAACGAAACAATCTTTGGGACAAAACAACCATAAAAAAACAGACGAAAAACGATAACGATTGATTAAAAACGAAACGCTTATTTTTATGTAAATTTTTTCCGTTCATCATCGTCAACGGGAACTCATCCCATCACTGTTTTTAAGTAGTTATTAACCGCAACCACTCTGCTCGAATCGATCGCGGCATATATTCTCCCATATTAATACGAACCGTCGTGATAGATTTTCGCAAACATTAAAACTCCGAACATTTTCCTTCTAAAAATCGGAATCGTTTCGATAACTTCTTTATTTTTGCGTCGTATAATAAAAATATTCGTATCGTCTTTAATTTGCTTATTTCTTTTTATTTACTTGCATACATTCGAAAACCTCACATATATGCTTTAACGCCAACAGCGTTTCCATACGGCAAAATAACGTATTCGAAGCTAACGTCGTTTTCCTGCGACTCGGTCCGAATTATTTGAAAATACGTAGTAAAATCCCATTTCTTCTTTAAAATAAGAAACCGAACGTTTCGGATTTTGAAATGCACCCCAAAAGTTGGACACGAAAGTGACAAACTTTAGGAGGTGCA
>CAZQAC010000035.1:0-18519 GCA_964591125.1 uncultured Lachnospiraceae bacterium | reverse complement strand
CATTCGTCATTCTCGGCTTACCCTCGAAAGCAAACGGTTTCGTAACTACCGCAACGGTCAATTTACCCATTTCTTTCGCAATACTTGCGATAACCGGAGCCGCGCCGGTACCGGTACCGCCGCCCATACCTGCGGTAATAAAGACAAGGTCGGCATCCTTAATAGCCTCGGAAATAGCATGTTTGCTTTCTTCTGCGGACTTCTGTCCTTTTTCGGGATCCGCACCTGCTCCTTGACCTTTAGTATATTTATCTCCGATCTGAATTCTTACTTCGGCTTTCGACATTCCCAAATCTTGCAAATCGGTATTAACGGCAATAAATTTAGCACTGGTAAGTTTTGCGTCGATCATACTGTTAACGGCATTGTTTCCGGCTCCGCCGACGCCCACTACTTTAATGAGCGCAGGCATTACACTTCTGTCTATCGTATTATTATTCATTTTCAAATTCACTCCTTAACGGTTTTTTAATTTATTAATTACTTTTGTAAATAAACTTTCTTTTTCCGGCGCAACGTTATTTAAAACCATGTCCATAAGTCCCCAACCGGACGATTTATCGGGATAACCGACTTGCGGCATAGGCGGCACCACTATCTCGACAGGTCTGTTCAAAACGGAAGACAGCTCGTCTTTTACGCCATGCAAATACGCAATTCCTCCGCCAGTCAGATAAAGAGGCGCGTAATCAGGCATTTTAACCTCGCTTGACGAAATACATTTTGCCAAAGTTTTAGCAATAATGCCCACTCTTGCCTTAACGATTTCGTTGACCGTCTTCGCCGAAAAGGTTTTAATTTTATCTCCTACGGTTATTTCATATATATCGTCCTCGCCTGCGTCAAGAGACACAATAACTTTTCTTTTAAGTTGTTCGGCTTGCTTAAAAGAAATTTCCAATCCGTACGACAAATCTCCCGCAATATGTCCGCCACCCATAGAAAAGCTCTTCAAATCCAACAAACCGTCACCTTTCGCCAAGCACAAAGAACTGGTTATATATCCGACGTCGGCAAGTATAACGCCTTCGTCTCTTTTTTTCTCGGGAAACAACAGCAAATATTCGGAAAGAGCACTACCGACATAATCAACGTTCTCTATACCCAAATCAGAAACAATTCTATCAAACATTCCTATAAAATTTTTCTCGGCAAGCACGTAAGAGAGATATGCAGACAATTTCAAACTGTACTGCCCCACCGGCATCATCAAACGTCTTTGACTGTCAAGCGTAAAATAAACAGGCTGTACGTTTATTATTTCATAATCGTTTGCGTATTCGTTAAATGAAGCCGAATTATAAAGCTTGTCCACGTCCGCATCGGTTATTTTATGTCTTTTATTAAACCCGATTTCCGCTTCTTTACACACAACAAAACAGAACTCGCTCGGAACGCCTATGTATATCGATTTAATCTTAATTCCGGACGATTGTTCCGCTTGCGAAATCGCCGTCGCAACCGCTGCCGGCAATTTTTCTTTGCTCAGCCATTCGCCGTCCGAAAAGCCGTCGTAATTACTCTCTCCGATGCCTTTAACCTGAACGGTGTTGTTGGCACCTCGTTGACCGATGAAAACCGTTAATTTACCGGATCCTATATCTAAAACCGCAATATTCTGAATCATATTACCGTTAATCTCTCCTTTCTGTGACTTTACGTCAATATTTTAATATTTTTATTTGGCTTTGTCAAGGTTAAAACAAAAAATTTACAATTCTTTTAATCTTTCTCCGTAACGATCGATTTCAGAATAAGAAGCTTGTAACGCATTCTGTGCACTCGCCACAATAATAGTACCCTTACTTTTATGATCGAAATCAGCGCCGTTAAGATATGTCATAGCCCACTGAATTTTGGTAAGCAAATCGTCTTTCGGATTCTGAATTTCGATACTGACGCCCGCGGACGTTTTCAAATACAACAAATTGACATCCACGAATCTCAAATCGACTACATCGAAAATTTCAATAATATTGGCGTATTTTTCCAATCTCGACAAAGTCAACATTGTCTCATTTACGATAGAATACAAATCCGAAGTCGACGCAAACAATCTGTTTCCTTCTTTAGTGGAATCCGGCTTACCGTTAAACAATAAAGATATGTACTTTTGGGACGAAGGAGAATAAGAACTACTCAAAATCTTGCAATCGTTCGACACATATAAATGTTCACCACTTACATTAACCTCAAAATAAGCTTCTATTTTTATATAGTTAATATACACGCTGCTGGGAAATTTACGTTCTATGTTAATAACCTTCACGTTAGCTACTTCACTTTCGATATTATCTATAATTTTTTTTTCGTTTAAAACAAATATATTGCTTCCGACCGATATACCGTTGACGCTTGCGGAAGAAATTTTTGCGTTAAGCTCCGAATCTTCAGCGTTATAACAGTATCCGACGACGTTTTTAATCGAAAAAAGAACGCTACCGATTACTATCAGCACTGTCAAAAAGCATAATATCAAAAAAAGTACCAAGGTTTTCTTACTTTTCATATCTCACCTTATTTTATATTATAGCAAAAAATATTACACAATGCAACAAATTTTCAACAATTTGTTTTTTATTTATTTATAACCGTTCGTTTTATATCTACGCCTAAACTATTTAGGTCCTCTTCCAATTTAAAATATCCTCTGTCTATATGGCGTACGTCGTTTATTGTACTTTCACCCTCAGCGCCGATAGCTGCTATCACTATCGCTGCTCCGCCTCGTAAATCCTGTGCGACCATTTCACAGCCAAATAAAGATTTTTTTCCACGTATCACGGCAATTCTGTCTTTAACCGTAATATCGGCGCCGGCTTTTTGCAATTGCATCGTATATTTGAATCTGCTTTCGAAAACGTTTTCTACCACAACGCTTGTTCCATCGGAGAAGCACAACATCGCGACCAATTGAGGTTGCATATCAGTCGGAAAACCCGGAAAAGGCTGCGTTTCCGTTCTCCCCACACATTTTAATCGTTCCGGCGCAGAAAAAACAATATCTCGTTTTTCGAAAACGGTTTTGCAGCCCGCTCTTTCAAATTTATCGAGTAATGCGCTCATATCGTTTTTTCCGCAATTTTCAAGCCGTATTTCGCCTCCGCTTACAGCGCACGCAGCCATATAGGTTCCGGCAACGATTCTGTCCGGAATCGGCTCGTATATACCGCCGTAAAGCTTTTTTACTCCTTCCACACATACCGTGTCGGTACCCGCTCCAAAAACTCTTCCGCCTATCATATTTATAAAATTAGCCAAATCCGTTATTTCAGGTTCTTTTGCCGCATTTCTGATTATGGTAACGCCATTTAATTTTAGACTTGCCATAATTAAATTTTCGGTAGCTCCTACACTCGGAAAATCGAGATATACATCCGCACTCCTCATTTTACTGCCGTCGCAAATCAATAATCCGTTGCGTTCGAAAATTTTAACGTTCAGCCTTTTTAATCCGTCTATATGTAAATCTATCGGTCGTAACCCTATTTCACAGCCGCCCGGACGGCTTATCTCGACATAACCGAATCTAGACAACATCGGTCCGAGCAAAAATATCGACGATCGTATTTCGCTCGCAAGCTTATCGCTTATAACCGACTCTTTCAATCCCGAACAATCTATAACTATATCTGCATTTACGAATTCGGCTTTGCCTCCGAGATTTTTTATCATTTTAAGCATTTTATCGGCATCGCTTAACCGCTTACAATTTTTTAGAACTATTTCTTCGCAACTTGCGACAGAGCAAGCAATCAAAGGCAAAACGGCGTTTTTGGCAGAAGGCAAAACCACTGTCCCGCACATTTTATTACCACCCGTTATTTTAAAACTTTCCATAAAACTCTCCGCATCGTAACAATTATATTGACGTTATAATCTTATTTATTCCTAAACACATCAAAAACACACCGGCAAATGCTTTCAATTCAGCGAATACTTTAAGCGGTTTCACCGTCAATACGCTCAGATATAAAAATAACGTATGACATAAAAACATTAACAAAGAACATTGGATTATGCCTATTCCATTCATGGATGCGGCGGCAATTGCAGCATCAACGCTTATTGACAATCCCAACGCAGTTATTCCGATTTTAGATTCTTTCGTTTTTTTGCAAAAAAAATAATCGAATAGATAGTTTAATCCGATAAAAATCAACACAGCAGCGCCGATCAAATCAAAAAAATACTCATAACCGCTTAAACTCTTTTTGAACAACATAGCTACGACACACGCAAAAAAAGTAAAAGAACCGGCATATAAAGTTTCTTTCAACGACATTTTTTGAACCAGATTATAAGCCAAGCCCGCCGCGTAAGCGTCTATACTGACAGATATAACTATAAAAAATAAAACCATAGTATTGACCTTCCGTAAGATACTACATACTATGGTTTTATATTGACAATCGTTACAACGAGAGAATATTATTTTTCGAACGAAATTTCCTCAGCCAGCTGCGATAAATCTTTTTTCAGCTCGTCAAGCGATTTGCTTAGCTTTTCGCGACTGACCTCAACCGCATTCTTGTCGGGATCGTCTACCGACAGCTCCGACACCGCGAGTTTGGTCATTATTCCGTCCAAACCGCTAAAAATATTATCCATCGATGATGACAACTCGTTAATTTTTTCTTCGGAAGCGACATTCTGACAACCGTCGAATTTAGCGGCAATCGAATCGAAATCTTTGCGCAACGTGCACATCTCGTCAAGCATTAAATTATGATAACTTTCAAATCTTTGTTCGTTTTCTTCCGTCACGGAAACCATTTCCAATTTAAACATTTGATCTTGCAATCGATTAATATCTTCAGATAATTCGGCGTTAGCCGAATTTACCTCGGTCAACTCGACTTTTATTTGAGCAATTTCAGTAGCGATTCCGTTGACGGAACAAATTATCTCTTTAATTTTCTCATCGTTAACACGCAAATATTCCGTAAACTCCGCCGACAATTTTTCGGTTTTATTTACAATGTCCGCAAACAATAAATTATCCGATTCACGCTTTGCGTTAAATTCTTCTTTCATTTCGGTCAAAAACATTTTTACGTTTTCATTTGAATTATCCACGTCGACGTAAGCCAATTTTTTTGAAAGAATGACAAAATCTCCTTTCAATGCGTTAAGCAACTCAAGCGAATTCTTATTATAATCAAAATTTTTTTCGTCATTTTCTTGGCAAGATTTAACAGCAGTGGATAACGACGCGACTTGCGCGGTCAATTCCGACAATTCGGCAGCGAGTTTATTTTCAATGCGTAAAGAATTTTGTTTCGCATCTTCGACGGCGCGCAATATCTTTTTCGCGTCTTCCTCGCTTATAGCAAAATTTTTCGTCTGCGTCGCTTCGTTCAAAACAGCCGCACAGTTTTCGGATACCTTTTGAGTCAACTCGTCAGACTTATTCGCTTCAACGGACTTAACGTCGTCTTGCTTTTTGTTATATGAATTATCTGACAAATTCTGATTATTTATCGCCTTCTTGTTTTTTGATTTCTTATTAAACTTCATTGTTTTCTCCTATATGTATGCTTTTATCTCAAACCGAACTCGATTAATCGGCTTTACTCATTCATCTAAATTTTAACAAACTACTTCGTATAATTCTATCTCATTTACACATTTTGATGACAACGTACTTCCTTTAAGCTTCTCTGTCAAATCAGCATGTTTTTTATTCAAAACAATATCGAATATTATTACGCCAACGGATCGACAATAACTTCGCCGGCATAATATCTGTAATTTCTAACAGTATAAAAATAAGTAATATTCAAAATATTTACCGCAAAAACGCTTATTGGAACCGTTAAAATTATGCCACCGCCAAAAGTGTATCGGAAAACAAAAAAATTAAGCAATACTATTAAGAACCATAAAATCACGTAAATGCCGTAAATGCGTGAAAAATTATTAAAAAACTGTTTTGCCGAAAGCGCAAGAGCTTTAAAAATACTTTTTTCGTCTATCGCGATGTAAGATCCCCAACAAACAGTAATTCCATATTTAAACGCGTTGTAAAAAACAAACAAAACTATCAACACAAACGGAGTCAAAAAACCTACCGAAGAATTAATCATCAAAACTATAATTCCGTAAGCAATAAGATAAGCAATCGCATCGAAAAATATTTTTACAACTATCTTAGCTATCGAATACAACGCCGATTGAGCGAAAGTAGACAAAAACAATCCGAAAAAGCCATAGTTGGCGTTATCGCTCATAGCACCTTGCAATTTTTTCAACAAAGGAACTTCCAACATTCCGACAAGCAACCGCAACAAAACTCCAAGCACCAAAACGATATACAAAGCTACAATTAAAACGATATCAGATCTTGATATAAAAGCAGTTTTTATAACATACACGCAATCAATCAACTGTTCTAAAATAGCCGAGCTGTAACCGTTTATCACAAATTTAGTGATAAGCTCATTTATCATATCCGCTATGCCCTCTTTTACGAAAAAATCATAAACTGGTATAATTGCAAATATGCTAATACTTGCAATTATTACCACTACGAAGAACATATAAATTAAAATCGAGTATATCATCGAAAACTTCGATGAAAATATTTTTAACATATTTTTAATCGGCATGTTTTACCTCAATATAATTTTTTAATATCGACGCGCTCTATTCCGTATTTATCGAAAACAACGATAATCGAAAACAAAACGAGATATGTTATCGCAAACAGTTCCAAAACTGTATTAACAATCGCAAAAACAGTCGCCGACGCCGACGCCGCCACCAATATATACGAAACGACGATATTTACACAGAAAGGAAACATATAACCTATCAGCACTTCATAAAAACCATCCTTGTTTCTTATATGCAAAGACTCCGACATCGCGTCTTTAAACGAATATCCGTAAACCAACATAACGGAAGCAGCCATAATAGGATAAACCAAAAAATAAATCACCGAAAAATAAGTAACAATTCCAAAAATGCAAGTAAACGCAATCATTCCGCTACTCGGCATTCCTCTCGGCGGAAACATTGTTATGACAAGCGATAAGACACAAGAGAACAACAATTTATAAACCAACATAACTATAAATATGATCGAAACGATAATTCCGACGGTTTCCAATCCGTGATTAACGGACGATAACGGCATGCGCATCGTGATTTTTCCCGTTCGAAAATGTTTATAGACCATAGCAAGAAGATAACTGCAAGAAAAACACAAAAAAACAAACATAATCGGTAACAACAAAAAATAATATGTTGCATTTGACGAAAACAATAAAGAAAATATATCCCCGAAAAAGCGAATATCGGTTACACTAAACCGCTTAATAAACATCAAAGTCGTTGTCTGACGATAAAAAATTCCCAATAAAATCGCCGACGGCAAAACCGGCAATATCGTGCGACGAAAATTTTCAAATATATATATAAAAATTTTGCGAATATATCTCATTGCTAACATTATACATTATTGTGAAAAAAATTGCAACATTTTACTTGACAATTTAAAATTTTCATTTTATAATGTACCCGATACCGCTAGGGGCGCTTTCGTAAAGAAGGCTGAGATGTCGGATGTGTTCCGCTGTCCCTTTGAACCTGTAAGTCAGTACTTGCGTAGGGAAGCTGTTTTATTGCATAATTTTGCACAAAAAAAGACAGGCTTTTTACGCGCTGTCTTTAATTTTTTTAGCGATATCAAGGAGTTATTATGTTAAACGATATAAACGAAAAACAACTTGACCTTATTATCGAACTTTTGCAAACGTATTTTTTGTTTGCGATAATAGGATTCGCTATTATTATAGCAACAGCCGCGATTATCGTAAAAATCAAAGCACCCGAGCAAACGGAAAAATTCAATCACATTGCACTTGGTCTAATTGTCGGGCTTTCGCTTTGCATTATCTTTACGATAATGTCTTTAACACTATCGAGATACGTCATTAAAGGCAGAATAGACGCATCTTTCTGGCTTTCGACCGGATTGTTGATATGCGCATGCGCTCTCGTTATCGTCGGAATAGTATTGAAGCTGGTTAAGCCGAACGCAATAAAAATTTACGCGTCGATAAGCGTTGCGTTAATAGCGGTATACTGCATCATACTCATGATCGTCGTTCCAACCAAAGACGGTTACATACCCGAAAACAACGCAATCTATTATATATGCTCTGCGGCTTTAATAGCGTTAATGGCAATCATGTATTTTTTCGGAAACAAAAAATCCGCATATAACACAAAATCCGTCACATATGCGGCTGTCTGTCTTGCAATGAGTTTTGCTCTCTCCTACGTAAAATTTTTCTCACTGCCGCAAGGCGGCTCCGTTACTTTGGCATCGCTCTTGCCTCTTATGATTTATTCATACGCGTTCGGAGTAAAAAAAGGCTTACTCTGCGGTCTTTTATACGGCTTGTTACAATTTATGCAGTCGCCAATATTATATCAGCCGATGCAATTCTTTCTCGATTATCCGTTAGCGTTCGGATTCATCGGCTTATCAGGCATTATGCGAGAATTTAAGCTATTTAAAGGTAACGTAATCCTCGAATTTTGTGCGGGAAGTATTATATCAGTTGTTTTAAGATTCGCTTGTCACGTCGTTTCCGGCGTATTTGTATTCTATAGTTATGCGGGAGACCAAAATCCGCTAATATACAGTCTAGTTTACAATTCGTTTACGTTTGTGGACATGGCGATAGCTATAGCGGCGGGAATTCTACTTTTACTGAATAAATCTTTCCGACTTCGAATCGCAAACATCAATCAAACAAAATAATTTCATCTTCCGTTTTTACTGTTTTTACCTATGTTAAGCAATATGCCGACTCCGCCGCAAAAAGCAATCAACGAACTGCTTCCGGCGGAGATAAACGGCAACGGTAATCCCGTCGGCGGGATCGAACCCGTTACGACTGCGATATTGATAAGCACCTGTATAGCGATTATAGCCGCAATTCCTCCGGCAAGATAGCAACCTAATCTGTCGTTCGATCTTTGCGCAATTCGTATCGCTCGCCAAACGATAACGACAAAAGCAAAAATAATAATTCCGCATCCGAAAAGACCGAGTTCCTCGCCTATAACGCTGAAAATGAAATCGCTTTCAGCAAACGGTAAGAACAGATATTTTTGACGAGAATTAAACAAACCGACTCCAAAAAGTCCTCCGCTTCCGAGCGCATACAACGACTGAATAAGTTGGTACCCCTCTTCGAGCGGCGATTCCCATGGATTCAAAAAAGCGGTTAATCTTGCCAATCTGTACGGTTCTGCCGCAATAAGCAACGGAACGGCGCACGCAATGGGTAAAATAATACAAACAAAGTGTTTGATTTTTGCTCCGCCAATAAACATCATTACGAGCATTGACAATGCTACGCACATAGTTACGCTCATATTCGGTTCAAGCATTATAAGAAGACAAATAAATCCGCCGACGCCGAGAACAGGTAACAAATATTTAAATTTTTCGATTTTTTGGTGGTATCTCGAATAATACCCTGCGCAAAAAACAATATATCCGAATTTAGCTATTTCACTGGATTGCAATGTAAAAAAAGGAAAATTAATCCATCTTTTAGCTCCGTAATTTTCAACACCGATACCAGGCACAAAAACAAGCACCAATAATATTATCGATACTATAAGAATCGGATATCTCCATTTGTCTATAGTATGATAATCGATAATGTAGCAACCGATCATCGCGCCTATTCCAAGTAAAACTCCGAAGATTTGCTTGTTCATATAATAAAAAGCATTCCCGTAACTTTTTTCGGCGCTGTAGCTGCTTGCCGAATATACCATAATTATTCCAAAAACAAGCAAAAAAACAACGGTTGAAAATAATACGAAATCAAATTTGCCCTTCTTGCATCCCGAATCAGTGTCAAGCGGCGAATTTTTTTTATTTGAGAGCATAAACGGCTTCCGCAAATTTATTAGCCCTATCTATATAATCGTCGTACATATCAAAACTCGAAGTAGCCGGCGAAAGCAAAACGTTAGCGCAACCTGAACAATATGCGCTTTCGACAGCATCCTTCATCGTTTCAAACACTTCTACGTTACTGAACCCGTTAAAATATGCCGTATCGCGTATTTTGTATTTGATTTCGCCTATAAGATTTAATTTCGTCAAATTTGTTTTTGTTTCGAACAATTTATCGAACGGACAATTTTTATTTTTTCCTCCGGCTATCAGACAAACACTGCCTTGCATTTTCTTTAAAGCGCATAATGTCGCAGCTACGTTAGTCCCTTTTGAATCGTCATAAAATTTTACGCCGTTAAAAGTTCTTATAAGTTGAATTCTGTGTGCATCAGGTTCGAAACCTAATATTCCGCGCTTAATATCCTCATAATCAAGTCCCTCCAACTCCGCAGCAGTCACGGCGCAAAGAAAATTCTCAATATTATGTTCATCGTCAAAAGGCAGATTTTCAGAATCAAAAATAAGTCCGCCTTTAGTATAAATTTTTCCGTTCTCGCAATACGAACCATTAATTTTTCCTCGGCGACAAGTAAATATTACCTTACTTTCCGGCAAAAAATCGGTTAAATACTTCAAAGCGATGCCGTCTTGCGAAATTATAACAGTATCGTTTTCTTTTTGATTTTCGGTTATTCTCTTTTTTAACGCAGCATATTCGCTCATCGTGCCGTGCCTATCGAGATGATCTTCTGAAATATTCGTTATAATCGCTATTTGAGGACGAAAATTCTTTATGCTTTCCAATTGAAAGCTGGAAACTTCCACTACGGCTATATCGTAATTTCCGTCGGCTGCCGTCGCGCTGAAAGATACTCCAACGTTACCGCACAAAGCAACTTTATATTTCGCGGACAACAATTTGGTCAACATTTTCGCCGTCGTCGTTTTCCCGTTTGTTCCCGTAACGGCAATAATCTTACCCTCGTTCAATCTCCAACCGAGCTCGATTTCTCCTATAATTTCAATCTCGTTTTTAATTGCATAATCATAAATATAATGACTTTTCGCAATACCGGGACCGATAACTATCAAATCGTAAGTCTTGTTCAAAAATGTGCGATCGTCACTCCGTGCGTCATCGTGACAATAATATTTAACGCCAGATTTTCCCAAAGCATACGCCGCTCCTCTTGCGCTCACGCCGTCGCCGATAATCAATACGTATTCAGCATTCAAAGTTTTCATAACACTCTCCGATATTATCTTTATGCCGAAAAACATATTATATGTCAATTCGCAAGCAAAATTAACAAAACCGTCAAAAGTCCAGTCGCAAAAGTAATCGACGTATAACAAACGACTATTCTGTTTTCATGTATTCCTTTACGTTCAAAATGATGATGAATCGGCGTCATCAAAAAAACTCTTTTTTGGGTACGTTTAAAATATACAACCTGAATTATTACAGACAAACACGTAATAACGTACATAATGCCGAGTATAGGCAAAGTAAGCGACATACCCGTAACTATAGAAAGTCCGGATATTGCTCCGCCCAACGCTAAAGAACCTGTATCTCCCATGAATATTTTTGCAGGAAAACAATTATAACATAAAAAACCGCATAACGCGCCGATAATAGCGCAGCAAAAAATAATTATATTGACTATTTCGTTTTCCGAGGCAAACGTAATACCCACAACGCTTAAAGCCGTTATCAATATAGCAGTAAAACAAATCAAATAAGCAGTCGTAACAGACGTTGCAAGACCGTCAAGTCCGTCTATAAGATTAACGGCATTGCTACCGGCTAAAAAAACCATCATATAAAAAGGTATGGCAAATCGCCCGAAATTTACCGTTCCGAATGTAACGGGCAAATACTGTTCGCCTGCGATAAACGGATTTCGATAAGATACGACAGACACTACTGCCGCTATAATTAATTGAAAAACTATTTTCTGTATCGGACTTAAACCCTTATTCTGTTTATAAAAGACCTTAATAAAATCATCCAAAAATCCGATTATAGAATATCCGCACGTCACGGCAATACATGTTACGGCAAGTGACGAATTGCCTCGCATATAAACAAACGCGGCTATAACGGCGGCAATTACGAATCCTATTCCTCCCATGGTCGGCGTTCCGCTTTTCAGCGCATGGTTGTCCACATATTGAAGAATAGTTTGCCTGAACTTTAATTTCTTTGTTGCGACTATAATAGCCGGCATCAATAGCAAACAAATCACCAGCGCAGTCAAAAACGCCGAAAACGCTTTGACGATCATTTTACGATATTCTCCTCAATAAGCTGTTTTATATAGTCCTCATCGTTATATTCGTATTTAACCCCGTTTATTTCCTGGTAACGTTCGGCTCCTTTCCCGGCAATCAAGACAATATCGTTATCGTCGGCAGCCTCAATCGCATATTTAATGGCATTTTTACGATCGACTATTTTTTTATAATTATTTTTTTCAATTCCCGACTCTATTTGATCGATTATGTCTTCGGGACGTTCATATCGAGGATTATCCGAAGTAATTACACAAAAATCGGATAATTCGGAAACTATTTTACCCATTTTCCCGCGTTTATCACTGTCTCTGTTCCCGCCGCAACCGAAAACGGTTATAACTTTGCCTCGCGCAAATTCTCTTACGGAACCGATAACGTTTTTTAATCCGTCTTCCGTATGCGCAAAATCTATAATAATATTATATTTTGAACCGCTAATAATATTAAAACGTCCAGGAACGCATTTAAGATTTCGAATACCGGTCTCGATATCCGCGCAATTTACTCCGAGCCAATAAGAAGTTAACGCCGCGCACATTATATTGTAAATATTAAATCTACCGGCAAGACTGCTCGTTATGTTTATAATATTATCGCACAAATTCATAACAAATCTTATACCGCCTGCGCTACATTCCGCATTTACCGCAAATGTGTCCGCAGGATTTTCCAAACCGTAAGTTATACTTCTGCTTTTATTATTCTCGTATATTTTTCTACCAAAAGAATCATCTATATTAATAACGTTTTTCAACGCAATGTTTTTATCAAATAAGCAAGATTTTGCTTTGAAATAACTTTCCATATTTTCAAAATAATCAAGATGATCTTGAGATAGGTTAGTGAACGCTGCAACCGAAAAACATAAACCGATCGTCTTTCGAAGTGCAAGCGCGTGCGCGGAAACTTCCATAACCACATGCGTAACTCCGCAACAAACCATTACATTAAGCGTCGAAAACAACTCAACCGGATCCGGAGTGGTCATACCTTTACTCGGAATACGTAAATCTCCCGCAAAAGAACCGTTCGTTCCTATCAAGCCTGTTTTAATTCCCGCTTGTTCGAGTATTTTTTTTATCAAATAAGCAGTAGTGGTTTTTCCGTTCGTTCCAGTTATCCCTATAAGAACCAACGATTTCTCCGGATTTCCGAAAAAATTCGCGGATATTTCAGATAATGACGCCCTCGAATCTTTTACTTTAATTTGCGGAATATCAATATTCTCGTTTACCGATTCGACAATCGCGCAAACAGCGCCTTTTTCTTTAGCTTCCTTCAAATAAAAATGACCGTCTACATGTTTCCCTTTTAAGCAAAAAAACAAAGCGCCTTTCGTGATTTCGGACGTATCGAAAGCCAAAGACGATATATTTATATTCTCGTATTTTTCCGAACACTTTTTTACCAACTCTTTAAGTAACATCTTCACCTCCGTTTATATGTCTATAATACAACTCTGCTTTTACAATAGCAACGGATTAGCAAAATCACCCTTTTTATGACATTAAGTTCGTATAAGCACTATATCCCCCTTGCTTACTTCGGTGCCGACTACCGGCAAAGAAGAAACAACCATATCTCCGTTGCCTGCCACTTCGCAAAAAAGCCCGGCAGATTCCAAAAGTTTAACGGCTTCCGCAACTGCAAAGTTTTCAACCTGCGGCATCTTAAACAATTCCGTTTGCTCAATTTCACAATCAGGTAAAATACCCTCGTAATCGAAAATCCGAGAAAAAACTCTGCCTACATACGGCGCGGCAACTATACTTCCGTAATATGCACCAGTCGTCGGCTCGTCAACTGTCATAAGAATTACATAACGTGGATTGTCCGCAGGCGCAAAGCCGACAAACGATGAAACATATTTTCCGCTTGCAATAACGCCGTTTTCATATTTCTGCGCAGTACCTGTTTTTCCGCCTATTCTATAACCGTCAACCTTAGCTTTTTTGCCGCTTCCTTTCGAAACGACGTTTTCTAACAATGTTCGCATACACGCCGAAGTTTCTTCACTCAAAACACTTTCTCTCGATTCGACATAATTATAAATTTCATTCCCGTAATTATCATAAATACACTCGGCAAAATGCGGTGTAACTTTATATCCTCCGTTAACCGTCGCACAAACTCCTGCAGCCAGCTGAAGCGGAGTTACCGCCACCGCTTGGCCAAATCCGATTCTCGCAAGATCTACGTTCTTAACCGACTCGCGATTCATTAAAAGTCCGCTGCTTTCACTATAAAAGTCCACGCCTGTTTTTGTTCCGAATCCGAGTTTTTTTAGTCCGTCGTACAATTTGTCCGTTCCGAGTTCAAGCGCTAAGTCCATAAAAACGCAATTACAACTATTCATAACGCCCTCGGAAAGATGTTGACTTCCGTGTCCTATGCTTCGCCAACATTTAATTCTTTGCCCGTCGACCATTCTGTATCCCGAGCAAAAAAACGTACTGTCATCGTTAACCACGCCGTTCTCTATGGCAATCGCCGTCGTCATAATTTTGAACGTAGAACCCGGCTCATACACGTCGACTATCATCGTATTTTTACTGTAAGCGTTTAACATAACCGAATCGTTTCGCGGAATATCGTCAAGATCGTACGACGGTTTTTGCCCCATCGCAACTATCGCTCCGTTATGCGCGTCCATTACTATCATATTCGCGCCCTTGCATTTCCATTCGAGCATAGCCGAATTTAACGCCTCTTCGACAAACGATTGTATATTAACGTCAATCGTAGTTTTAATATTAGCTCCGTCAATAGCAGGCAAATAAAAATTTTCCCCTCCTTCGATTTCGGCACCTCTGTTATCCGACTGAACGTTACTGCTTCCGTTTACTCCTCGCAAAAACTTATCGTAATACCCCTCTAATCCGTTTTGCCCCTGATTATCTATATTAGTATAACCTATCACTTGCGTTAAGTATTCCGCATTGGTATAATCTCTCAAACAATCCGCCGAAAAATATACGCCGCTCAAATTTAAGTCAATCAATTTTTTCCCGGTTTCTTCAGGCACACCTTTTTTTACGGTAATTTCGCTTACATTACGTTTAATTATTTTGTCGTATAACTTTGTATAATCAACAGACAATGCTTCCGATAAAACAAGCGCAACCGATTCTACATTCTTTACCGAACCTGGTCTTACGTAAACCGTATAAACCGTTTTATTTCCGACGATAACATCGCCGTTACGATCGTAAATCATTCCGCGTTGTGACGCCAACGGCAAATCTCTGTACCATTGTTCAGATGCCTTTGCCGAATGTTTTGCACCATCTATGAGCTGAACGCACGCTAATCTGCCGAAAAGAATAAAAAAGAAAAAGACTATTGATAATAAAACAACCAATAATCTCTTTCGTGTAGTGATTAAACTATTACAATCCAAATTATTTAATTTTAGCCTCCGATAAGCTTACTTATAAAATCACAGAACGCATCAAAACCGTTCGTTCTTTCATCATAAGTAACCGAATCTTTCAACTGAAGAAGATCCATCGTTTCGCCGCCGTTTGCAGAAGTCATACCCAAAGCGTCTGCTTTTGCCGAAACGACAAGTTCGTCGTTAAGATATGAAATCGTATCTTCTTGACCTAGAATTCTATTGTACGCCTGTCTTACGTTATTTTCCAAACCGGCAACTTCAACACTGCGGCTACCAATCATAATGCCGGTCGCAAGAACAATCATTGCAAGAACAAAGGCCACAGCCATATATGTAAGCATGATTGCCTTTGTTTTCGAATCTACGGTTACAGATTTAACCGTTTCGTTATCCGATTTAACTTCGGGAATTTCGCTATTTACAGAACGTTCTCTTTTCTTACGACTGTTTTTTATCGTAGGCATAATGTCTTCTTTATCTGCAGCCGGCGTAAAACGTTCGGAAATTTCGGGTTGGTCTATACGTACCGGCGCAATATCCACAAATGCCGACGTATCGATATTAGGATCCGTTTCAATTACCGTATTAAGTTTCGATTCGAATTCTTTATCGCTTACAGCAGTTCTTCTTGTCGTTATCATAATATGCACCTCTTTGCTTGATTATTCTGAATTAATTTTCTATTTTTTCTATAACGCGCAACGTTGCGCTTGCACTTCTCGGATTTTTTTCCAATTCTTCTTTCGAAGGTTTATATTTACCTATCAATTTGGCTTTCGCTTTATGTCCGCAAACACATACGGGCAACGATTTATCGCAAATACATCCTGTGCTTAAATCTGCGAAAGTACGTTTTACGATTCTGTCTTCCAACGAATGAAAAGTTATTACCGCCAATCTTCCGCCGACAACCAACTTGTCCGTAATATCGCGCAAAACCGCATCTAAACCGTTTAATTCGTCGTTTACAGCTATTCTCAAAGCCTGAAAAGTTTTTTTTGCAGGGTGTCCGTTTTTCATAGCCGCACTGTCCACGCTTCTTTTTATTATGTCGGACAACTCAAAAGTCGTTTCTATCGGATTAACGCTTCTTGCTTTGCATATGTTCTTCGCTATCCGTTTGGCAAATTTTTCTTCTCCGTATTCGAAGATTATATCGGATAATTTTTTCTCGGACCACGAATTTACTATATCCAACGCCGAAAACTCTTGATATTGATCCATTCTCATGTCCAAAACGGCGTCATAACGGAAAGAAAAGCCTCTTGTCGCCTCATCCACCTGATGCGAAGATATCCCCAAATCCAATATAGCTCCGTCGATGGATTTTATATTTAGCTTATCCGTTATCTTAGTAAATTCTTTATAATTGGCTTTAACGATAGTTAGATTTCGGTAAATCGGTTGCTCAACAAAACGTTCTATACAATATTTTATCGCATCGTCATCGCGATCGGTAGCAACGACCTTTCCGCCGCGGCTCAATATACCGTTAGTATGTCCACCGCCTCCGAGCGTCCCATCGAAGTACGTTCCACCTACCTTAATGTTCAAAGCGTCCATGCACTCTTGATACATAACAGGTATATGGTATTCTTCCATGTATTTTCTCCTTAAATATTTTTCATATTTTCGTCATACGATTCGTCGTCGAGTTGCTCGCTGTATTCTTTCCACTTTTCGGCACTCCATATTTCGATTTTATCGAACGCGCCTATGGTAACGATATTCTTTTGAATTCCCGCATAATCGACCAATTCGGAATCAAGAGATACTCGCCCTTGCTTATCTTCAGTAACTTGCTGAGTTTCCGACATGGTCTTACGCATGAGTCTCACACGATTTGAATCGGAATAATCTCCGCTTATCTGCTTTTCGAATTTCTTTCGCATAACTTCTTCCGCTTGCTGTTCCGTAAGGACAAGTAAACATCTATCGCTACCTTTCATAATTACAAGAGGACCGCCGAGCGCTTCTTTAAACTTCACCGGTATTCTGATTCGATTGTTTTCATCAATTTGATGTTCGTATCTACCGGTTATCATTAAACCTCTGCCTCCTCGATAATTCTACAAATATAGTACCACAAAAGGCATAATATTGTCAACCATTTTTGACCTTTTTTAACCAATTAATTAATTTTTTTTGAATTCAATAACCAAGCTCCGCCAACTCTCCTTGATTTTTTTATATTTTTAAAATAAACAAACAAAAAAAGCCTCGGATAAATTTATCCGAAGCTCTACTTCTTTTACCTTTTATTAAATTATTCTGACAAGCTTGTTTCTAACCAAATCGCAAGACGTAAGAAAATATTTAATTCCATTCTTATCAAGAATAGGAACTGCCCTTACCGCTTTACCGTGCAAATGACCGTAAACGACCGCGCTTATCGGATACTTTTCAAAAAGAGAAGTCATCGCGCTGTTATCCTGTCTGACATTAAATGGCGGATAATGCGTCATTACTATCAAACGATCGTCTTCGCACTTTATTTTCATCGCACTATTCAACGACAATTCCATTCGTATAAGCTCTCTCGCATAAATTTTTTTATCGTCCTCCGTAACACAATCATCCTCGCACAACCAACCTCTGCTACCGCATATTATGGTTTTGTCGATTTTTACACAATCGTTTTGAACGGCATAAATATCAGGAGGCAAAACGCTACGAAGTGCCGAAACTGACGACCACCAATAATCGTGATTTCCTCTAATAATTACCTTTTTACCCTTAAATCCGGATATATAATTCAGATCCGGAATCGCTTCGCTAAGTTTCATTGACCAACTGATATCGCCGGAAATTAAGACTATATCATCATTCGAAACGCACTCGGTCCACGATCGTTCGATTTCTTGGAGATAAGCATCCCAAACGTTAC
>CAZQAC010000034.1:0-19557 GCA_964591125.1 uncultured Lachnospiraceae bacterium | reverse complement strand
GTTTGTCACTTTCGTGTCCAACTTTTGGGGTGCATTTCATTATTCGGTCGGTTTTATTGTTTATGAGTGATTATAGAAAAACTTATACTTTAAGACCTATTTGTTGAATGGTTAAGTCTGAACCGCCGTCCTTAAAAGCTTGTTGTACTGTTTTCATTGCATTATTAAATAGTTCTAATATTAGATCTTTAAAAGATGCCATACTATAAGAATATGGCAAATAATATCCGGCTTTTTGAGTATGGAAAGAACCGGTCGCGCGAGTTTCTTCTGCCATTTCGTAACCATATAGCCACTCAGAATCATTCATTGAATAATGTTCTTTAAAACCTAAAGTCAATTCTTCTGTCGCAATTTCAAAATCATGATAAACGTATATATACATTGCAAAATCATCTGTATACATCAGTGCCACATAATAACTTGTACCTATTATTGCCACAAAACCGTCCTCGTTTTTATTTGCGTCGACGAAATCTTGGAAGTCTTTAATAAAAGAATGATTGCAATAATTGCACGTATAACAACCATAATGTTCGTTTGTTTTCGGAATATTTTCGGTGTAAGTATTCTCGCACAAAGAACAGGTAAATGTTTTTAATCCGGTTTCTGCGCAAGTGGCTTCTTTTGTGATTTGTTCAACGTATAAATGTTCGCATTTTGAATTCTCGCTGTCGTTGCAGCCGACAAAGCAGAGTATGGAAAATGTCATAACTAAGCTTAACGTTAAAGCGGTAAATTTTTTCATCTTTTGGGATTCTCCTTTTTAATTTGATTTTTGTTGGTAATGCTTGTTTTTGGGTTCGTCGGCGGAATATGTCAAGGACTGCGTTTATTGTTTTTCCTTGTGCCCGATTCCCACCTGTTTCGGTAATACTTTTTAAAGTTTTGGCAATAAATACTCCGTATTTTTGTCGCATCTTTTTTTCAATATCGCACATGAGAGTTCCTCCTTCCAAAATATATTTATATTATAAAGGCACATTGTGCCTTTTGTCAGCAAAAAATACACAATGTGCTATATTTTTGATATGATATATTTAAGTGACATACAAAAAAGATTGCGAGAAGAGATTAAATCGAGTACTCTTACGCAAAAAGAAATTGCCGAACGTTTGGGCGTAAATCCTTCGACCGTCAGTAAGTACGTACGGCTCGACAAGTTCCCGGCATTGGATACTTTTGCCAATTTATGTGAAATCTTAGACGTTTCCGCCGACGATATATTGGGACTGAAAAAGTAAAAACGGATTATTCGCTTACTGTTTTTATTTATTCGTTTTGGTATTTGAAAATCTTTTTTTCGAAAAATTTTAAAATGAATTTTAACCGCTAAAAGTCGGGTGTGTATTTTTTATTTGCCGATTCGAACAGCTGAGAAAAACCCGGCATGTCGTATTCTTCGGCAAGTTTTAAGACGCTGTCGTATTCGAACGACGTTATTCGTCTGTCGAGTTCTTTAAAAGAAGAGCAATTGAAATCGGGGGTATATTGACTCATCAAAGACAACCACGCCGACGGATAATTTTTGTGAATATATTCGACTATTCGACGACTTTCTGTTCGATGTCCCGGTAAAACGAGATGTCTTATTATGACGCCGTTTTCGATCAGCCCGTTTTTTACGATAACTTTCGGTTGTTGTCGTATCATTTCGGTTATCGCGTCTGTTGCTATCGACGGATAATCGGCGGCATTCGAGTATTTTTTTGCCGTTTCCGAATCGATGTATTTAAAATCCGGCAAATAAACGTCTATTAAGCCTTCGAGTTTTTTTAAACTTTCCGACCGTTCGTAGCCGCCGCAGTTGTAAATTATTGGCTTGTCGGTCATTTTTTTTACGAGAGGCAACAGTTCGAGCAAATAAGGAATGTACGGCGTGGGCGAAACGAGATTAACGTTGTCGGCTCCCGCGTCGAGAAGATTTTGTATTTCTCTTAGGAAAATCTCGCGCGGAATCGGTTTACCTTTTACTTCAACGCTTATTTTTGCGTTCTGACAGAAACAGCAGCGCAGATTGCAACCCGAAAAGAATACCGCGCCGCTTCCGTTTTTTCCGGATATGACGGGTTCTTCCCATTTATGAATCATGAATTTGGAAACGAAAATGCCGTCGCCTATCGCGCAGAATCCCTTTCCGCGTTCGACGTTGCAATTTCTCGGACAACAAGAGCATATCATAGATTAACCTAAAAATCCTATTGCGATATTACAATAAACCATCAAACCCAAAGCGTCTATTATCGTGGTGATGAACGGGCTTGCGACCACCGCCGGATCGAGTTTCAGCGCTTTTGCGACAAGCGGAAGCGTGCAACCTACGAGTTTGGCGAGAACGACGGTTATCATGAGCGATACGGAAACGACGAGCGACGCTTCGACGCTGTATGCGTACCCGAACAGCATATTGTCTACGAATTGAAGTTTCGCAAAGCAAACCAAGCCCAAACAAACGGAGAGCATAAGAGATACTCTTAATTCTTTCCATTGAATTTTGAATATATCTTTAAAGCGAATTTCGTCCAATGCCAAGCCTCGGATTATCGTAACGGAAGCCTGACTGCCTGCGTTTCCGCCCGTATCCATCAGCATGGGTACGCAGGCGATAAGCAATCCGCCCAAAACGCCGCCGCCCAAACCGTTCAGTTCGCTTTCGTAAGTGTTCAGAATCAGTCCGGTAAAAGTCGCCGATACCATCAGCACTAACAGCCACGGCAGACGATGCAGAAAGATGTCGAACGTTTTGGTTTTGAGGTAAGGTTTGTCGGAAGGAACGATTGCGTGTATTTTTTCGATGTCCTCGGTGTTTTCCTCCTGCATGACGATCATTGCGTCGTCTACCGTTACTATTCCGACCAGTCTTTCTTCGTTGTCGACTATAGGAAGAGCCAAAAAACCATATTTTTTTATCGTGCGGGCGACTTCTTCTTTATCGTCGTTAGTATGCGCGTAAATAACATTTTCGGTCATGATGTCGCGAATAAAAGATTTCGGCGAGTTAAGAAGAAGGTCTTTTGCCGTAACCAATCCTATGAGTTTGTTTCGGTTGTCGGTAACGTAGCAAGTATAAATCGTTTCTTTGGCTATTCCCGTTTTTCTTATATTGTCGAATGCGTCCGAAACGGTCATATTCGCTCTTACTCGAACGAATTCCACCGTCATTATGCTTCCTGCACTGTCTTTTTCGTATTTCAGAATTTCGTTTATTCCGGCGCGAGTTTCGCTGTCGGTTTGCGCAAGCATTCGTTTAACGACGTTTGCCGGCATTTCTTCTATAATATCGACCGCGTCGTCGATAAACAGTTCGTCTATTACGGCTTTAAGTTCTTTGTCGGACAGTTTTTCTATCAAAAAATGTTGAAGTTCTGCGTCTAATTCCACGAACGAGTCCGCGGCGAGCGCTTTTGGCAAAATTCTAAATACGAGAGGAATTTCGGTTTTGTCGATTTCTCCGAGAATTTGAGCGATGTCGGCGGGCGGAAAAGTTGCGAGGAGAGGCTTTAGCACGGTATAATTGCGCGCGTCGAGCAACTCTTTTATTTCCTCTTCTTCCGCTATTCTTAACGCTACGTTTTGCGGCATGTCGCCTATAATGTCTATTGTATCGTCGATAGACACTTCGTCCATGACTTCTTTAAGTTCTTCGTCGTGTAATTGCGACAATAAAGTTCTTTGTCTGTCGGGTTCGAGAAGAACGAGCGCTTCCGCGACCGTATCGGGATCGAGTTCGCGACAAACCGAAACTATGTCGCTTTCGGAAATTTCACTTAAAACGATTGCCAGTTGTTCCGGCACATAGTTTTCCAAAATTTTCGCCATGGCGACAAAATCTCTACTTTCATAGAGAGCAATTAATTGTTTTTCCATAAATACTACCTTTGCTTTTTTCGTATAACGCCGGCAGCGCGGATTTTTAATTAAAGAGCGAAAAGGCGGCTTGTTACCGCATTACGCCCTAAAGGGTCCGCGCATAGACTACTGTCGTTATCCATAATAAGCCTCCTCCTCGAAATTATTCTACTGTTATTATAGTATTTGACAAAGGTAAAGTCAACTCGAATTTCCGCTTTTTTGAGATATTTGCGTCAATTATTTTTAAATTTGCTTTTTTTATCGAATAATAAAGACGATTTTCGCAAAACGACGTTATTTGCTTGAAATAATTTTCAAAATTTGGTATAATTATCGTTACCGAAAAAAACGGAAGGATATTATGACTCTTGATTTTGATACTTTATACAACGAATGTAAACGCGACGTTTTTTCGCTCGGGAAAGAAGTTTTTTATAACGATTCCGTAAAAAACGTTTTGTGTTCTCGCATGGAAGGAAAAACGGTCGTTACCGCTATGGTGAAAACCGAACCGATTGCGAACGTTAAGATTATTTTTGACGAAACGGGCGGATTATACGATTACGAATGTACTTGCGGTGAAGCCGATCACAAAAACGGACCTTGCAAACATATCGTCGGAGCAGCTTTGACTTACGAAGAAAAACATCCTCCGATTGTCGAGAGCGAAGAACGTAATCAACGCAAGTCCGACGCCGACGTATTGCAGTTGGTAGCTTCTTACAACAAAAAAAGAAACAGAAGCATAGCCGGAGACGAGCTTGTTCGCGCGGAACTCGTGCCTTATATAAATTTCGAAAACGGGTACGCGCTCAGCCTGACTATAGGCAGGCGCAAACAGTACGTGATAAAAGACATAGTCGGTTTTATAAACGATTTTAAGGACGGTAAATATAAAAGATACGGCGTCGCGTTGGAAATTTATCATGCGGCGGCGAGTTTTTCGGAACAATCGAATAAATTGATTGAATTCGTTTCGAAAAGCATTGCCGAACGCGGAAACGAATATCGCCCCAAAGAACCCGGCGTATTGATGCTTACGGGCGGAGAATTCGACCGCTTGTTTGCGCTTTACGAGGGCAGACTGCTCAACCGTTCCAAAAGCGAACATTACGCGTTAACGTCGCAAGACGCGGTTTTTCCCGTTAAATTCAACGTGTCGGAAACTTCGGGCGGCTATATCGTTAAAATGAACTGCAGATCGGTGGACTTTAAGTTCGGAAGAGATTTCGATTATGCTATAATAGGAACTCGTATCTACAGAGTGGAAGAAAGTTTTTACGAACGCGTTCACGATTTTATAGAAATAATGAACGGCGGAAGGGAGTTGTTCGTTTCGGACGGCGACATAGTATCTTTTTACAATTCCGCGATTAAGGGAGTGGAATCTTTTATCTCGGTAGAAAGCCCCGGCGTAGATCTTAAACAATTCGAAACGCCCGTTCTCAATTGTAAAATTTACTTAAAATGCGTCGAAAAGAATTTACAAGCGGAAATTCATGCCGATTATAGCGGTGAAGAATTCGATTTGTTGAGCGATTCGTACAATGCCAACCATTTACGCGATTGGGATTGCGAATATGCGATAAGAGCGATTCTTACGAAATATTTCGCGTCCTATCCGTCGCTCGATATTTGCGACGAAAACGCGATATTCGATTTCATGAAAAACGGCGTGCGCGAGCTGTGCGTTTATGCCGAGGTATTTATGACCGAAAGCATGAATAAGTTTCGTTTGCGCGGAGTGAACAAATTGCGCGTCGGCGTAAGATTGCGTTCGGATATTTTGTCGTTGTCGCTCGGTTCGGACGAATATACATCGGACGAAATGAACGCGATATTGAATGCTTATCGAGATAAAAGAAAATACGTGTTGTTGGGCGGCGGATTTGTAGATTTGGACGACAGATCTTTGGAAGCGATAAACGAAGTTTTGAAAGACGCGGTAGCCGACGACGAAGGAAATTATAATTTGCCGTCCTATTACGCTTCTTTTATAGGCGACGAATTGACCGAAAACGAAATCGAATATATCAAGGACGACGGATTCGAAAATTTGGTAAGAGATTTGTCTTCGGAAAACGGCAACGTATCCAAACTTCCCGATTCGTTAGGCAAAACGTTGCGCGAATATCAAAAAGTCGGATATAATTGGTTGAGTAAATTATCGTTGCACGGTTTCGGCGGTATTCTTGCCGACGATATGGGCTTAGGAAAAACGTTGCAGGTGTTGTCGCTGCTTTCCGAACGCAAATGCAAGGCTTTGATTATATGTCCCACTACGCTTTTGCTGAATTGGCAAGACGAAGTGACTAAATTCGTTCCGTGGCTCAAAAGCGTTATAGTTACCGGTTCTCAGGTTGACAGAAAAGAACTTATCGAAAATCTTAACGATTACGATATAATAATAACGTCGTACGATCTTATTCGACGTGACAGTGCGCTTTATTCGGACATTCAATTCGATTATTGTATCGCTGACGAAGCTCAGAACATCAAAAATCCGGAAACAAAGAACGCTCAAGCGGTTAAAAGTTTGCGTGCGAAACACAAATTCGCTCTTACGGGAACGCCGGTCGAAAATCATTTGGGTGAGCTTTGGTCGATTTTCGATTTCGTCATGCCCGGATTTCTCGGTTCTTATCGCGATTTCCGCGAAAATTACGAGGAGGGCATTGTTTCGGGCGACGAAGATTGCGCCGATCGTTTCAAAAAACTGATAATGCCGTTTATTTTAAGACGTTTAAAGACGGACGTTCTAAAAGAATTGCCGCCGAAAATCGAAAGCAAAATCACCGTTATGGCGGACGGCGAGCAAAAATCTTTGTATTCGGCGAACATGCATGCGCTCAAACATTCTCTCGATGTTACCGACAATCCGAACAGAGTGGAAGTTTTGAGCATGATAATGCGTTTGCGTGAAATATGTTGTCATCCCGCGCTCGTTTATCCCGATTATAACGGCAATTCGGCAAAACTCGACAGCTGTCTGGAACTTATTGCGTCGGCGGTCGAGGGCGGGCATAAAGTTTTGCTTTTCTCTCAATTCACTTCGATGCTCGACATTATAAAAAACAAACTTGCGGAAATGAACGTTTCTTTCTATATGCTTACGGGCGAAAATCCGAAGTCGGAAAGATTGAAGTTGGTAAAACAGTTCAATACCGACGACACGAACGTATTCCTTATTTCGCTGAAAGCCGGCGGAACGGGATTGAATCTTACCGGTGCGGATATAGTCATTCATTATGATCCGTGGTGGAACGAATCGGTTATGAATCAAGCGACCGACCGAGCGTATCGTTTGGGTCAAAGCAAATCCGTGCACGTATACAAACTTATTCTTTCCGGAACGCTGGAAGAAAGTATTTACGAATTGCAACAAAAGAAGAGCGCGCTTTCGGGCATGGTCGTCGGTGCCGAAAATAATCTGAAAGATATAATTAAACTTATTAAAGACGAAAAAGACGAAGTCGATTGATATATTCTCTTTAGGTAAATCGCGTCCGAAAAAGCTACGGGCGTGATTTATTGTAGAGTAAGCGAGGGATTCTTTATTGACAAGGCTTTGAACGGGTGGTATAATAAAGTTCGTAAGGCGGTTTGCGACGGCTTTTGGGAACGGGAGGAGCGTTCGACGATTGCACTCCAAGCGCAAACAATTGCAGAATATGACGTAATTCGACTAGCTTTTCGGAAGATTACGGCATAAAAAAAGAGGAAGGAGGTTTTATGAAAATTTATAATTCCGTAACGGAACTTATAGGACGGACTCCGTTGCTTAAAGCAAATAATTTCGCAAAACTCAACGAAGTCAAAGCGAATATTTTTGCCAAACTCGAATATTTTAATCCGGCGGGCTCTGTTAAGGACAGAGTGGCGTACGAAATGATTCGAGACGCCGAGCTGAGCGGAAAATTAAAGCGCGGCGGAGTAATTATAGAACCGACGAGCGGAAATACAGGCATAGGACTTGCGGCGGTAGCGGCGGCGAGAGGTTATAAGGTTATTCTGACAATGCCCGATTCCATGTCTGAGGAAAGAAGAAAACTTATCCGTGCGTACGGAGCGGAAATCGTTTTGACGCCGGGCGTTGAAGGCATGAGCGGAGCGGTAAAAAAAGCGAAAGAACTTTCGGAAAGTATTCCGAGCTCCATGATTGCCGGACAGTTTACCAATCGCGCAAATCCCGAAGCGCACCAAAAAACCACCGGACCGGAAATATGGAACGATCTCGACGGGAATGTGGATATATTTATTGCCGGAGTGGGAACGGGTGGAACTCTGACCGGCGTCGGAGAATATTTAAAGGAAAAAAAGCCCGATGTAAAAATCATAGCCGTAGAACCGGCTTCCTCGCCGTTGTTGAGCGAGGGGCGGAGCGGAAAACACGATATTCAGGGCATAGGTGCGAATTTCGTTCCGGAAGCGCTTAATACCGACGTGTACGACGAAATAATATGCGTAACCACGCAAGAAGCGTTTTCCGCAGGCAGAAACTTCGCTGCGAGCGAAGGCATACTTGTCGGTATTTCTTCCGGTGCGGCATTGTCCGCCGCCGTTAAAATCGCCTGTCGCGACGAAAACAAAGACAAGGACGTGGTCGTTTTGTTGCCCGATACCGGCGAAAGATATTTGTCTACCGATTATTTCGGACTCGAATAAACGTAATTCTCCGTGTTTATTTAAAATGCGGAGTTTTTTATGTTAAAGGTCGATTTGTTTGCGATAATATAAAAAACATAATGATTCGTCGCGCGTCATACATATAAATATATTAAAAGAGAGGTGCGATTATGGATTTAAAAGGCAGCAAAACGGAGGCTAACCTTATTACGGCGTTTTCGGGGGAGTGCATGGCAAGAGTAAAATACGAATTGTACGCCGAAAGAATAAAAAACGCAGGATTCGTTCATTACGGAGAAAAGGTTCGGTTTATTTCGGCAAACGAAAAAGAACACGCGGAATTGTGGCTTAAAGCTCTTGAGGGGGATATTCCGTCGGTAGCGGAGATCTTGACAGATGCGGCGGAGGGCGAACTTTACGAATTCGAAAACATGTACGCCGCGTTTGCGAACGAAGCCGAAAGCGAGGGTTTTGATGAAATCGCTCGATTATTCAGACAAGTGGGGGAAATAGAAAAGAATCATGCGCGTATTTATTCGGAAATGCGCGAAAAAACGGAAAACGGAAACGTTTTCGTCGGAGAAAAAAGCGATTGTTGGATATGTCTTAAATGCGGGAATCTTTTTTACGGTGAACGCCCGCCCGAAGTTTGTCCGGTTTGCGGGCACGGGAAGTCTTATCGAAAAAAAGAACGTGACGATTTATGACGCGTTTTGAGGTAGCTTTAATCGATTAAAAACGTCATCGATAGTTCAAAAAACAAAAAAATATGAAAATTCAGACAAATATCTATCACAAAATTTTCAAAATGCTTGACATTGACGAAAACTGGCGTTATAATAGAATAGACGATCGTTAAAAACAGAGAAATTGACTGTTCTTGAATAATAACGATTAATATCATCACTGTATGGAGGATGTATGAGAAACAAGATTAAAGCATTTTTATTGTTTGTATGCAGTATTGCGGTTTGCTTGTGTTTTGTCGCGTGCGATTCCGGCTTGACTCTGACCGTTTCCGGTAAAGAGAAAGTTACGATCAACGTCGGTCAAACCTACATAATGAAAGCAACCGTGAAGAATAGTTCGAGTGTGCCGCAAATCGAGTGGTCCACGTCGGACGCGTCGGTTGCGACCGTAGAAGCAGGAACCGTTGTCGGCGTTTCGGGAGGAACTGCCGTCATTACCGTTAAAACGGGCGATTTGTCGAAATCGGTTACGATAACCGTTCTTGACAACAGAAGTTACGCCGTAAACGTCAACGGAGTCGTTCAAACCGTTGCTTACGGCAAAAAAGCCGCTAAACCCGCAGATCCGGTTAAAAAGGCAGACGCTCAGTATACTTATACTTTTGCAGGTTGGTATGTCGGCGACGCCGAGTACGATTTCGACATGCCTGTAACCTCTAACCTCGTAATCGAAGCTCGTTACATCGAGACGTTGAACAAATACACCGTAAAAGTCGGCGGAGTCGAAAAAGAATACGAGTACGGTTCTTATATCGAGAAACCCGCAGATCCGACCAAGGAATCTACCGCTGCTGCGGATTACGCTTTTGCAGGTTGGTATGTTCCGGGCAAAGAAGACGTAAGATGGAATTTCGGCGGAGATAAAGTTACCGGCGATACGGTGCTCGAAGCGAAATTTATCGAAATCGCGCGTTCTTACGAAGTTAAGTTCGACGGAAAGTCGGCTCGTTACGTAAAATACGGCGAAAAGCTCGAACAGCCCGAAGCTCCCGTCATGGCCAATACCGCGGAATATACGTATGTGTTCGACGGTTGGTACGACGGCGATAAAAAATGGGATTTCGAGAACGATACCGTTGCAGGCTCGCTCGATCTCGTCGCTAAATTCACTGCGGAAAAGAATTCGTACAAAGTAACTTTGGGCGACAGCTCGGAGAATTACGAATACGGACAATTAATCGCTAAGCCTCTGGATCCCAAAAAGGAAAAAGACGCTCAATATACTTATACCTTTGACGGTTGGTATAGCGAAAACGGCGATAAGTGGGATTTCGAAAACGACGTCGTAACGGGAGATACCGTTCTCGTCGCTCGTTATAACGCTAGAATCAGAAGTTATAAAGTAGTAATCGACGGAAAAGCTGCCGAATACGATTACGGAACGAAAATTTCTCGTCCGATCGCGCCGCTTAAGGACGCGGACGACGAATATACCTATTATTTCGATAAATTCGTTGTAAAAGGGACCGAAACCGAATGGGATTTCAATAACGACGTCGTAACCGGCGAATTGGAACTCGTAGCGGTATTTAAGCAAGTGAAAAACAGATATATCGTAAGTTTCGACGATTATTCTTTTGCCGATTACGCTTACGGCGACAAAATTTCTAAACCGACTAATCCCCAAAAAGAATCGGACGAAAAGTACGATTACTTCTTTAAGTATTGGGCAACGGAAGACGGAGAAGAATGGGATTTCGAAAACGATACCGTTACCGAAAATATTAAACTTTGCGCAAAATACGATCGTTCTTTCAGACAGTACGTTGTTTCGTTTATGAATGGCGACGTCGTATTCGCGGAGAGCGAGCGCACGATGGTGGGCGACAAACTTGCGCAACCGACCGCGGAGCCGCAAAAACAAGCTACGTATAAAAACGAATTCGTTTTTGCCGGTTGGTATACCTCGAACGGAACGAAATGGGATTTCGAAAATGACGTTCTTTCGGGCGCGCTTACTCTTAACGCTCGTTTTAACGCAGTCGAAAGAAAATATACCGTATCGTTCGACGGCAACGTAACCGAATACGTCTACGGTGCGAAAATCGTTATGCCGGAAGATCCCGTAAAAACGTCGGACGACGAAGAGTTCAATAAGCATTCTCGTTACGAATTCGACGGTTGGTACGTTAACGGCAATAAATTCGTAGGCGGAAACGTAACTGAAGATCTTACTCTTGAATCCCAATTCAAAGTAGTAACCAAATATTTTGCGGTTTCGTTCTACAGCGATTCCAATAACGTTCTTTATGCCGGCAAATATAAATACGGCGAAGAGATTAAGCCGCTTGTTTATCCCGAAAAAGCATCTAACGCACGTTATTCTTACGTGTTCGAAGGCTGGACCAACGGTAACGGCGGAGATTTGGTGGATTTCGAAGGCTTGACGGCTACCGAAGACGTCGAATTCTATCCTGTTTTCACCAAAACCTTAAACAAATACACCGTAACGCTCAAAAACTATGACGGAACGATTTTCCAATCCGACGCCGACATGGTATTCGAATACGAAAGTCAGTTCGAATATCCCGCGTCCGCAAACATTCCGCTTAAGATAGTTGCGAACAGCGAGGACGCTTATGCGTTTGTATATTGGTCTCAAAAGCCGGACGGAGAAGAATATACCGGTCTTGTTACCGGAAATATGACGCTTTATGCGGTATACGTTATCGATAACAACAGATATGACGTTTCGTTCTACGACTATGACGGAAACGAAATGACTGAAAACGCTTTGACGGGACTTAAACGTAACGAAATCTTGACGTTGCCGAATATGTTCAAGGCGGAAACCAACGCAACTAAATACGAATTCCTCGGTTGGGCAACCGTCGAAGGCGGAAAAGTCGTTTATGCCGCAGACGTCGCAATCAGATGCAACGGCGACATGACGCTTTATCCCGTATACAAAGAAATTACCAGATATTATTATGTAAGCGTAGAACTTACCGACGCGGACGCTAATTACGTTTTGACTGACGTTGACGGAAACGCTCTTACTGCAGACGACCTCGTATTCGAATACAACCAAGTATTCCGTTTCAAGGCTGCAATCAACAGCGAATCGAAAGGTTCGATAAGAATTCTTAACGGCGTATCTTTCCTTACTCCGGACGAAAACGGCGTATATTCGGTTAACGTACGCGAAGCGCTCGTTCGCTTGGGAATTTCCGGACTCACGCTCCGTCGTTACTCTATCACCGCGGACGTAACTCTTGCAAAACAGAGCACCGTAGAGTGGGCTAAGATTGCCGACGACGAAAGTGACATAATAGTAAAACTTACCAAGAACGGCGAAGTCGAGTATATCGAAAACGCTATCGAAAACGGCAGATTGACCATAAACAATCTTACTGCCGGAACGTTCAAGGTAGAATTTGTTTACAAAAACACAATGGGCGAATACAAACTCGCAAGCAATCAGAGTTTCGAAAAAACTCTTAACGCCGATTGGGCTGTAAAGAACGGTCAAGACGAAACGATGACTTGGGAGTTGGACGCTCTTACGGTAGGTTATATGCCGTTCGTTGAAAGCGCAGGCTACAAAATAATTGACGACGTAATTACTGCCGAAGAATTTTGGGAATATCAGTCACCGACCTTGAAATATACAGATTGCGTTCCGGGCGAAGGCGATTTCGCGGTATCCGTTTCTTATCGTCAGACCGAAGCGAAGAATAACGAATCTCCTTCTGTAGGTTTCATATTCGGAACTGCCGACGGTAAAAACGTTTCGTTGTTCATGGTAAACGAAGGTTCCATTAGAATACTCGGCGGAAATATCAGCTGGGCAAACAATAACGTATTCGGTTCGCAACGACTGCTTTGTAAAAACGGCGCGATACTCAATAAATGGGGCGATTGCTATACCGATGTTTCGTTGAGATATATCAAAAAAGGCAATTACCTCTATATCGTAGGCGATTTCTCCAGACCGGGAAGTAACGTCGTTGCGGTAAACAACAAATTGTTCGGCGTAATAGACGTAGTCAGCGGAACGCTTTATACTAACGTCGAAATGAACGGACCGAGTTCTAATCCTACCGCTAGCGGAAAATATCAGGTATGGCAGAACGACTTACTCAAATCTCTTTCGAACATCGTGACGGTTAACGCGCATTACGGAATAACCAATGTGCAACCGGTAGAGATATTCGGAATGAATTACAGTGTTGATCCCGACGTAATCGATTCTTACGCAAACATGGGTAGCACTCTTCTTGATATAAAAGCGGATGAACATGTTTCTTACAGAATGAGCGAGTCCTATGACATTGCGAACAAAACTCTTGCTGTATACAAGAACGGAACGATCACTTTCGCAACCGATAACGGATATGTATTTGATAAAATTACTATAGACGGCAATAATTACGACTTCGAACTTAATTCCGATTATACCGTAACGCTCAAACATGCCGTTGACTTCACTCGCGCAGGCGTTCAGAACATAGTCGTAGCGAGCAAAAAAGGCTCGTACGCTACGGCAACGGGAACGATTGTTTCCGAAAGCGGCAATGTTGCCAACGCTACGGTTAAGTTCGTGGGCGGAGGCAAAACTTACCAAACGAGAACGGGCGCAAACGGCGCATATTCCGTAGCATTGATCTCCAATACTTATACGATGAGCGTCGTTGCGGACGGATATTTCGACAGAAGCGGCTCAATCAAAGTAACCGGCGATTTGACCAAGGATATCGAACTCGTTAAACCCTTGTTCACTCTTGCGAAAGACGCAGGCGGAACGGTATTATATGAAAACGTTAAACACGGTCTTGACGACGAGTTTACAGCCACCGACGTAACTTACACTTTGGGCGACAATACCGGCGTAAGCGTAACCGGATTCAAATCGGATAAATTCATCGGCGACGGACAGTATTTCGTTTATACGCTCAGATACAATAACGAATCCAACGGTTTCAAGACTCACGGAACAAAAGTTTACGGCGACAAGCAATGGGGCGATTCGTATATGAAAAGCAATATCGGCGGTCAGTCGTTCTGGTTTAATTCGAGCGGATGCACTTGTAGCGACGGTAATACCGGAAAACAACCGTTCGATTTCGCGATGGACAGAGATCTTTATCAAAATAATCCGATTACCGTAGCGGCATACGATTTTGCTCTTACCAAAGAGGGCGACGTCGTTAAGATGTACGCTAAATATAACGGAACTACCGATTGGGTTCACGTTTATACCAAAACCATAACCGATAAAACTTTTGGATTCGACGAATACTTGATTACGACTTGGGGCGGATACGCTTATAACTATTCGCTTACCGGTCTTAAATTAGGCGACGACGTTAAAGATATAACCGATCACGTTTGGGATTATACGCGTGCATGGAGCGGTTACGCTTCTTCGGGACGTACTACATTGGAAGACGGAAGTCACGTATATAATTTGCACGCGAACATAAGCGGCGATGGTGTTTCTAACGCTCAAGTAGTTCCCGTAGACGTTTACGACGCTAAGAACAACGTTGTTACGGTAAGCGCCGATTATTCGATCAAAAGCAACGGCAACTGGTGGTCGCTTGCAGGCTGGTTGTTCCAGTCCGACGACAGGCACAGAATAGGTATTTTCTTGCGGTCGGAAGCAACTAACGGAAATTACTTCTTTATAACGACTGCAGGCGGCGGTAACGGATATAACAACAGACATGCTTATGTCAAAACTGCAAACGAGAATAACGGCTTGTATGTATGTAATCCGGATGCGCTTACAAAACTCAACAATAATTACGTTCGGTTCTCCGCTAAATGGGTTATCAACGGATATAGATGGAAACTTTATATCGGCGAATACGGCAAAGAGGCTAACACTCTTATACTCGATATGGATTATAAGACGTACACCTCCAAAGTAAAAGTAACAAAAGAAGGCAATTCGGATGAAGCTTTGACCAATAAGCTTTGGGGCGGTTCTGATGCGGCTTCAGCGGATAAGAAATATCCCGATATGTCTAAATTGCAAATCGGAATACAGTATTGTAACGACGAAGGAAATAATTCCGCAAATAAGAACCTTATTTATGCCGAAAGATTCACCGTAAAAGAGAATTGGACGGGGGGGGGTATTAATTTAACCGGCCCCGCCTACAAACTCTACAACGATGAAAACGCTCAGCCTGTGGTTTCCAATACTTGGTATGCCGAAGCCGATTTCTCCGGTTGTGTAACCGGAAGCGGTTGGGCGGGATTTATTACCGATATGCGCGGAAACGAAACTCTCGACGTTTCTTCGGGCGGAGCAAAGAATTCTTTCTATTCGGTCGGTTACGGCTACGGCAGCGTATTCACGCACGATGACAAGAGTTGGATGGAAGGCATAAGCCGTGGAAACAGTAAAGTTGCCGTAAGCGGTTCGATTAAGCTCGGCGTTGCGAGAATGGGAAAAACTTATTACGTATTTCTCAACGGTAACCATATCAAAACTTTCGAAATGGGTACCGACGCCGCGAGCGCTATGGGCGTTTATTGCGGAACGGGCGAAGTTAATTCCGTTTCGATCAAGAATTTTACCGTCGATTTCGAATTTGACCAAACCAAGCTTGACGCAATGCTTAAAGGCGAAGCGGTTACCGTTAAAATCAACGGAACGGATCGCGTGCTCAATCGCGCCAACATGGGCGGAAGTTACACGGTCGGAAATACGAAACATTATTCTTTCAGTCGTAACTATACTCTTTCGGGCAGGGATTCCGGAAAAATCACGAACATAACTTATATTATGGCTGAAAACGTTACCGGAAGTACCTATTATTTCGAAACTACGTTCTCTAACGCGAGCGGTTGGAAAGGCATTATTTGCAACGCTTTCGACTGCTTCGATAACGAACAAAATACCGAAAAATGGTACGGCGCGGGCGTAGGGTTCGGACAGATTTATTTGAACGACGGCGCTCAAAAACCGTGGCAAGGTTCCGGAAAGTCGGTTAAGGGCGGAATAAGCCTCAGCGGCGAATATCGTTTCGGAGTCGCGAGAATCGACAACGCGTATTACGTATATATCAACGGCGAGTTGATTTATTCTTGGACTCAGGACGGACTTGACGGCGCGGAAAAAGACAATGTAAGCGGAGTCGGAATTTTTGCGGCCCAGGACGGCGGATTCGAAGACATGAGATTTTGGAATTCTCTGTACACCACCGACGCGGAAGTAGTAAAAGCCATTGTACAAGTGTCAAAAAAATATTGAGATTAATCAAGACATTTTTAATCCCTCATATTTCAAAGAAAGGTTCTCGGATCAATTCCGAGGGCTTTTCTTTTATCTTTATTATTAATAAATTAATAAGCTAATTTTCTTCGATAACCGAAAATCGCGATTTAACCGCAATCGCATGTTTTTTTCGATTATCGCTGTTTTGCGAAAATAAAGCGTTCGAATCGGATTTTTTACGTAATTTTTAAATTTGGTCGAAAAATATTTAAAAAACCGTTAAAAACGGCATAAAAACGTTTGACATTGTTCGTCGTATCTATTATAATATATTAGCTATGCTGTAGTATAGCGCATTTCGGGCAAGGGTTGATGCCGGAGATTGCCGCGATAAAATTAGCTGATGTCGCGGATAACTCAGGCGGACTAGTGCGGAAAATCCGCGCGATGCAACGGAAGTCGTGGGAGAGTTCAACTCTCTTATAATTTAGCCCGAAAATGACACGCACGACCAAGTTGTTGCAAATGCTATCGGAGGATAAAATGGCAAGTCAAAAGATTCGTATTAAGCTGAAAGCGTACGACCACGAACTGATCGATCAGTCTGCGGCTCGCATCGTCGAAACGGCTAAGAAGACAGGCACCAAAGTCAGCGGTCCTATTCCGCTGCCTACGGAAAAAGAAGTAGTAACCATACTGCGTGCCGTACACAAGTACAAGGATTCGAGAGAACAGTTCGAAATCCGCACGCATAAAAGACTGATTGACATCTACAGTCCGTCGGCTAAAACGGTTGATTCTCTCATGAAGTTGGATCTCCCTGCCGGCGTCGATATTCAGATCAAGTTATAAGTCACGCGGAGGTAGAGATTTATGAAAAAAGCTATTTTAGGTAAGAAACTCGGCATGACTCAGATATTCGACGAAACCGGTATTATGATTCCGGTTACCGTTGTCGAGGCAGGTCCCGTAACCGTTTTGAGAAACAAGACGGTGGAACGCGACGGATATAAAGCTACCGTGGTTGCTTATACGGACGTTCCCGAAAGAAAGGTTAACAAACCTCAACTCACAGTTTATAAGAATGCTAAGATGTCCGCTAAAAAGTACATGAAGGAATTCAAGTACGACGAAGAATATGCGGAAGGAACGGTTCTCACGTGCGATATGTTTGCGGCGGGCGACGTCGTCGACGTTTCGGGCGTAACTAAAGGAAGAGGATTCAGCGGCGCTATCAAGAGATGGAATCAGCATCGTTTGAAAATGACTCATGGTACCGGCCCGGTTCACAGAAGTCTCGGTTCTACCGGTGCGAACTCTACGCCCAGCAAGGTAGTAAAGGGATTGCACATGGCAGGACAGTACGGACATGAAAACGTAACTATTCAGAATCTTAAAATCGTTAAGGTTGACGCTGAAAAGAACGTTCTTCTTATTCACGGCGCGGTTCCCGGACCTAAGGGCGGTTTGGTAACGGTTAAGCAAGCCGTCAGAGCATCTAAGTAACGGAGGACAATAGAAATGCCAAGCATTAAGGTTTTAAATCAGGCGGGCGTCGAAGTTTCCACGATGGAACTTAACGAAAGCGTGTTCGGGGTTGAATATAAACCCGCGCTTATCCATCAGGTTGTCGTCGCTCAGTTAAACAATAAAAGACAGGGTACGAAATCCACGCTTACCAGAACGGAAGTTCGCGGCGGCGGTATCAAACCTTGGAGACAGAAAGGTACGGGCAGAGCTCGTCAAGGCTCGATTCGTTCTCCGCAATGGACGGGCGGTGGCGTTGTTTTTGCTCCGAAGCCCAGAGATTTTTCTCAGAAAATCAATAAGAAAGCAAAACGCGTAGCTCTTTTGAGTTCGCTTTCGGCAAAACTTTCTGACGGCGATATGATCGTTGTCGACAAGCTTGCTTTGGAAGCTGCAAAGACAAAAGAGATGGCGGCTGTTTTGAAAGCGTTGAACGTTGAAAAAAGAGTATTGCTCGTTGTTACCAAAGAGGACGCCGACGTAGTAAGAGCTGCGAAGAATATTCCGACCGTTACTACCATCGCTTCCGATCTTATCAACGTGTACGACGTCGTTGCCAACGAGAAATTCATTGCAACCGAACAGGCTATCAAGAATATTGAGGAGGCTTACAAAGCATGAACGCTTACGATGTAATAATCAAACCGGTTCTTTCCGAAAAAAGTTACAAAGGCATTGCCGATAAGAAGTACGTTTTCGTAGTAGATAAAAGAGCCGACAAAATTCAGATCAAGAATGCCGTTGAAGAAGCTTTCGGCGTAAAAGTCGAAAAAGTCAACACCGTGAACGTTCACGGCAAATTCAAAAGACAGGGCAGAAGCGAAGGTTACACTTCCGATTACAAGAAAGCATACGTAACGCTTTCTGCCGATAGCGACGCTATCAAGTTCTTCGAGAGCTTAGCTTAATGGAGGTCAGATAAAGTTTATGGCTATTAAGAGATTTAAACCCATTACTCCGGGTACAAGACAGAAATCAGTCAGCAGCTTTTCGGAAGTTACGACAACGAAGCCTGAAAAATCTTTGCTTGTATCCATCAGCAGATCTGGCGGAAGAAACAATAACGGCAGAATTACCGTAAGACATATCGGCGGCGGTAACAGAATTAAATATCGTATAATCGATTTCAAGCGCAATAAGGACGATATTCCGGCAAAAGTTGCGTCGATCGAATACGATCCCAATCGTACCGCTTATATCGCATTGCTTCATTATGCGGACGGTGAAAAAAGATATATCTTGGCGCCTGTCGGACTTAACGTAGGCGATACCGTTCTTTCGGGTGCAAATGCGGATATTAAAGCGGGCAACGCTTTGCCTCTTGAAAATATTCCCGTAGGTACGCTTGTTCATAACGTAGAACTTCAACCGGCTAAAGGCGGACAAATGGTTAAAACCGCAGGCGCTTTCGCTCAGCTCATGGCTAAGGAAAACGGATATGCAACTCTTCGTCTTCCTTCCGGTGAAATGAGAAAGGTTCTTCTTTCTTGCAAAGCGACAATCGGTCAGGTCGGAAATCTCGACCACGAATTGGTTTCGCTCGGAAAGGCAGGAAGAAAGCGTCATATGGGTATCAGACCTACCGTTCGTGGTGTCGTCATGAACCCGAACGATCACCCGCACGGCGGTGGC
>CAZQAC010000033.1:0-19593 GCA_964591125.1 uncultured Lachnospiraceae bacterium | reverse complement strand
CGCAAGCTAATATGAAAGTTGTAAATATAACGATTGACGGAAAGCCGGTTGCCCTTAAAGATTATGACGGAGGAGATTACGCATACGTGGTGTCGGTAAATTCCGCTTGCGAGATAAAAGTAGAGTTTGATTTCGTCGTATACGAAACTACCGTCAAAATTTCCCATGCGCACAAGGAGGCGCGTTATGTTAAAGCGGTTTGCGGAAACGCTGAAAGAATATTCTCGGTAACGATGTTCGAAACAGAGTTTTCGCAGAGAAACGCTTATCTTAATTCTTCGGAAAAAACAATCTCTTTGTATTTGCCGTCGGGCGATTGGACGTTAACGTTTTATCTCGACGCTGACATGACGGAACAAATCGGAAATTCGATTACCTGTTCCTTAAAATAACTATCTATAAAGAAGGGCTTTCGCTTTTGAATTTCGAGGCGGAAGTTTTTTTTTTGGTGGGGATGCGATAAACTTAAAAAACTTGACACGACTAATCTATGTGTGATATAATCATATAAGTTTATAGTAAAAGAAGCAATGGCAATTTTTGCTTTAATTTCAGCTTGAACAGGAGGCAATATTATGAACGAAAGAGAACGCTACGTTTCACCGTTATCGACGCGTTATGCAAGCAAAGAAATGCAGTATGTATTTTCTGCCGATTTTAAGTTTAGCACATGGCGAAAGTTATGGGTGTCGCTTGCAAAGGCGGAAAAAAAACTCGGACTTTCCATTACAGACGAGCAGATAAACGAATTGTCGGAGCATATATACGATATTAATTACGACGTTGCGGAAGAACGCGAAAAAGAGTGCCGTCACGACGTTATGAGCCATGTATACGCTTATGGCAAACAATGCCCTTCGGCTGCGGGAATAATTCATCTCGGAGCGACCTCTTGTTATGTCGGAGACAATACCGACGTCATAATATTAAAGGCGGCGTCGGAAATTATTCTTAAAAAAGCCGTTAAAACGGTAAAAAATCTCGCGGCTTTTGCAGATAAGTATAAAGAATTGCCCTGTCTTGCGTATACGCATTTGCAACCGGCTCAGCTTACTACGGTTGGAAAAAGAGCTTCTCTTTGGGCTTACGAGCTTTGTTTAGATATCGAAAACCTCGAATTCCAATTAAAAAACTTAAAAATGCTCGGACAGAAGGGAACGACCGGTACTCAGGCAAGTTTTATGGAACTTTTTGCCGGCGACGAAGAAAAAATCAAGAAGCTCGAAGAAATGATCGCTACCGATTTCGGTTTTGAAAAGTGCGTAAAAGTTTCCGGTCAGACTTATTCGAGAAAAACGGACTCGTATTTTCTTTCGGTGCTGTCGGGAATAGCTCAAAGCGCGTATAAGTTTTCAAACGATTTGCGGCTTCTTCAATCTTTCGAAGAGGTGGAAGAGCCTTTCGAAAAAAATCAAATAGGTTCGTCAGCGATGCCGTATAAAAGGAATCCTATGCGTAGCGAAAGAATGTCTTCTCTCGCGCGTTACGTGATTATCGATTCGGTTAATCCTGCAATGACAGCCGGAACGCAATGGTTTGAACGTACGCTTGACGATTCCGCAAACAAGCGTATTTCGGTAGCGGAAGCTTTTTTAGCGGTGGACGCTATACTTAATCTTTATATTAATATTTCCGATAATCTTGTCGTATATAAAAAAGTCATAGAACGCAGAGTAATGGAAAAATTGCCGTTTATGGCTACCGAAAACATAATGATGGAAGCGGTAAAACGCGGTGGCAACAGACAGGTTCTTCACGAAGCGTTGAGAGTACATTCTCAGGCTGCTGCGACAAAAGTTAAAATGGAGGGCGGCTCTAACGATTTGATAACTCGTATTGCTAACGATCCATTGTTTAATCTTACCGAATCGGACATACGAAAAGAACTTTCTCCTGAAAAATATATAGGAAGAAGCGTATCGCAGGTTTCCGAATTTATTGACGATATAGTTAAACCGTTGCTCGAAAAATATCCGGATTGCGATGTTAACGCCGAATTGAACGTATGACGGAGGTTGAAATCGTTTATGAAGAAATTCGAAGAGAGCTTTTCGAATTAAAAGATCAAGCTTACGCGGATTTTCATTCGAAATTGATTCCGACCGTTGACAGACGTAAGATCATAGGCGTTAGAACTCCCGTTTTGCGAAAATACGCGAAGAGTTTGAGCGACGAGGTGTCAAAAACGTTTTTGGACTGTTTGCCTCACGAATATTACGACGAGGATAATTTGCACGCGTTTTTGTTGGAACGAATCGCAGACTACGACGAATGTGTGACGAGGCTGAATTCGTTTTTGCCTTTTGTGGACAATTGGGCGACTTGCGATATGATGTCGCCGAAAGTTTTAGGCAAAAATATCGAAAAATTAAAAATAGACGCTTTAAGTTGGATGAACGGACGTTCGGTGTACGAAATTCGTTTCGGGATAAAAATATTCATGGATTTTTTTTCGGAAGAGTATTTCTCGGAGGATATTGCGCTTGCCGTAGCCGCCGTTCGGTCGAACGAGTATTATGTAAATATGGCGGCGGCGTGGTATTTTGCCACGTTGCTCGCAAAACAGCCTAATTGCGCGTTGAGCATATTTGAAAACAAAACGTTGCCCGTATGGACGCACAATAAGGCGATTTCGAAAGCGTCGGAAAGTTATCGAATTCCAAACGAAACGAAAAGTCTTTTAAAAAAATTGAAAATAAAGGAGTAGGAGAAATGTCGATTAAAAAAACAAAAGAAGAAGAAATCGCGGATTCAAAATCCAAATTAAACGGCAGAGCGCTCGAAATAGATGTTTTGAGGGCAATCGCGGTTATTTTGATGGTGTTCGATCATACTATGTTCGATTTGTGGGGATTGATGCCGGGGTTGTTTTTCGATTATCCCGATTCGATCGTGAATTTTGCGTACGGTTATTGGACTTGGGGAGTGCGCGTTGCCGTTCGTTACGCCGTAGTGTTTATCTTTTTGGCGTTGACGGGAATTTGTTGTTCTTTTTCGCGCAGTAATATAAAAAGAGGCTTAAGACTGATGTGCGTTGCGCTCGGACTTACTTTGGTAACGTTTATTCTGGGTAAAATAATCGGCGACAGAGATATAACAATCGTATTCGGAATTTTACATTGCATTGCGCTCGCTTTGATAACGATAGGACTTCTTGAGCTTATAAAAACGAATAAGTGGATTTATCTTGCCGTCGGCGTAGCCATGTTTGTTTTCGGAATAATAATAAAAGGGAATGTTCGGTATTACAGTTTCGGCGAAATCGGAACGTTTGAATTGGTGTTAAAAACAATTATAGGTTCGGCTACTTGCGGAGGGGACAGCGCGGCTTTCTTTTTTAACGGCGGACAAATTTTTATCGGCGTCTTTTTGGGTAAACTGTTGTATCGCGAACGCAAATCTTTGTTCGACGCAAAATACGATAATAATTTTTTAACGCTTACGGGGCGACACAGTTTGTTTGTGTATATAGCGAGTCAAGCGATTATTCCGGTTCTGCTGGCGGTTGTGTTTCTTTGTTGCGGGTACGGACTCGCATTGTAGGATATATAAGAATAACTTTATTTCACTTTGTTGTTTAAAAGTTTTCGAGTGTTTCTATTGTCGAAAAACGGCTTAATTGTAAAAATTCTAATATGGTAAAACAGGTGTAAAAAATGAAATCTTTATACGGGCAAATTTTAGAGAATAAGGATTCAGATTCCGTCGCTTTGATGTTCGGAAAAAAAGAAATAACGTATTCTCGGCTATTTGACGCTATACACAGAACGGCAGCTTATTTTTCGAGTTTGGGCGTTAAAAAAGGAGACGTTGTAACCGTTGCGTTGCCTAACATTCCGTCGGCTGTGTATACTTTGTACGCGCTTAATGCGTTGGGCGCGAAAATGAACAATATTCATCCGTTGTCGCCCGTATCTGCTATTATAGAATCGGCAAAAGAAACAGACAGCGTTTTGACTATTACGCTTGCCACCGCGTATAAACAAAACAAAGACGTTATACTTAAAAGCGGAATAAAATTCGCTTTTGCAAATCCCGTTGCCGATAATTCTTTCGGCATGCGCGTTTTATTTGCGGTAAAATACGGAAAAATAAAGAAACGAGAAAATATATTTTGCTTGGACGATTATAAAAAATGCAAGCCGTTGACTGACTTTTCGCTTCACGACACGAGCGCGGATATGATTTTTTTACATTCGGGAGGAACGACTTCGCGACCGAAAGTAATTGCACTTTCGGATGATGCGATAAATAATTTGGTTTTGAAAATAGACGGTATTATCGAAATGCCGACCGAAACCAAAGGTATGCTTGCTGTTTTGCCTACTTTTCACGGGTTCGGACTTGCGATGGGTGTTCATACGCCGTTAGTTTGGGGCAAAAAGGTCGGATTAATGCTTAAATTCGACGTAAAACAAACGATAAAATGGATTAACGACGGCAAAATCAATTGGATTATCGGTGTACCGTTGTTATATCGCAAACTCATGAAAAATGCGAATTTTAAAAAAAGCAATCTGTCCGCGCTAGATTATGCTTTTGTGGGCGGAGATAACGTACCGCCGAGTTTGATAGAAGAATTTAATTCTTTGATGGAAGAAAAAGGTTCGGGTTGCCGTATGCTCGAAGGTTACGGGCTTACCGAAACGGTTACCGTTTGCACTGTCAATACCAAAAATAATTTTAAGCTCGGTTCGGTAGGAAAACCTCTTCGCGGCGTGGAAGTAATTGTTTTGTCGGACGACGGAAAAGCCGTTCCGAACGGAGATGTGGGAGAGGTTTACGTTACGGGCGATACGCTTATGAACGGATATTACAAGGATAAAAATGCAACTGAACAGACGATTGTGGATATTAATGAAAAAAAATATATAAAAACCGGCGATCTCGGCTTTTTGGACGAAGACGGATTCATTTTTCTTAAAGGAAGGAAAAAGCGCATGTTCAAAATAAGCGGCATAAACGTTTATCCCGCGGAAGTGGAAAAAATCGCTACGGACAGAACGGGCGTTTACGACGCCGCTTTGGAATTTTTCGATCAGCCTAAACCGAGACTTATTTTGTTTGTCGTGCCGAACAAAGCAATCGCCGTCGATTCGGAGAGAATAAAAAACGAAATTGCGGAAGATTGTCGCAAAAAGCTTATTAAATACTGTTTGCCGGAAGAAATAGTCATTGTCGAAGATTTTCCGAAAACAGTTGTAGGAAAAATCGATCACAACGCATTGAAAGAAAAATATTTGACGGTTGAATTAAGATAAACAAAGTTTACGGGAGGTTCGAATGAAAAAGGTCGTAGCGTTGATTGCGTCGTTTTTTGCGATATTTTTGTGTATTTCGTGTTCGGACTATGCAGACGAAACAAAATATTCGGTTGTCTTTTTCGTCGATGGCGAAATAGTTGCCGAACAAACGATTGAACGCGGAGATTTGATTTATGCGGTAGATATTCCCGTAAGAGAGGGCTTTGACGCATATTGGACGGATGAAAGCGGTAAACGCGTCGATTTTCCCGTATATGCCGTTGAAAATAAGACCTATCGAGTCGTTTACGTTGAAAAAATCATCGAACAAGCCTATATAATAGAATATTATTTGGAACAGAACGACGGTTCGTTTGTTGCAGATTCGTCCAAGCGTAAAGTATACGATATGTTTGCAGGAGTTACCGTTTACGCAAATATAGTCGATATAGAAGAATATGCTTTTGACGAAAGCAATGCAGATAACGTATTGCAATGCGTTACCGAATTCGGCAAGAGTTTTATTTTGAAGCTTTATTATCTCAGAACTTCCGTTTCTGTTGAATTTGTCGCCGAAGGAAATTTGATAAAAGAAATTAAGGTTGTAAAAAATCAGCCGTTTACGCCGACGGATATAATTGCGCCCGCAATCGAAGGCAAAAAGTTCGTTTATTGGTCGGAGCAGCCGAACGGAACCTGTTTTGATTTCGACGGTGTGTCCTGCGACAAGACGCTTTATGCCGTTTACAGAGATGAGGATTGGTCGGCTTTATCTGTTGAACTCGAAACCGATTTATATTATCTTATCGACGATAAGGGAGAAGCTTTGGCAGATGATGCCGAGTTCGATGTTCGAAATATAGAATCAGGCGAAGAGTTTGTTTTTTCTATCATAATTAAAAAAGAGGTGTTCGGCGTCGCGATTGTTACCGTTTATCAAACGGACGAAAACGGGAATACGGTTTCTGAAATTTTAACGCCGGATAAACGAGGATATTATACTGTTAAGGTCAGAACTCATACTGTTATTAAAATAAGCGGACTCGAATCGTTTTCGGATTTGTCGCGCTGAATTTATGCGTCGAAAGTTTATGTTTATAAAATGTGCAAACAAAAATTTGCGTCGAAATTACGAACGACGAAATAATTATGTACATTTAACAAAGCCCGTTTTTGAGGGAAAAGAGATTGTTTCGCAATGTGTAAAAATAAATCGTCGCATCGTAGGCGAAGAGCCGATAAATTCGTTTTACGTTTTTTAAGCTCGGCTACATTTTTACGTAATTTATATAGACGACGTGTGAGAATATTCTCGAACATAGAATAACGTATTTTTTACTAAAATTCGGTGTTTTTAGTATATGCGTAAGCTTGTATTTGAATGCTATGCGTCGCATATACGTAAGATTTTTTTATCAAAAAACTACTTAAAACGGGTTGACATAGTCAAAACGGGTATGCTATAATATTCGTGTTGCAATAAAAGTAGCGTATTTTTGTTAAAAATAAGACAGAAAACGTAATTGCAAAAGGGGAGAGATTTATGATTACATTAGATCGAATACATGAGAATTTTGTCGAAGCGATAAAAAACAGCGGAATGACGCAGGCGGAATTGTGCGAAAAACTCGGCGTGTCTCAGTCTTGCATGCAGCAATATATCGACGGAACAGCAGTGCCGTCGCTTGCCTTGGTGGCAAATATGTGCTCTTTGCTTCATTTGGACGCGAATGCGTTGTTTTGTTTGAATCGTTACGGCGAAGAAGATTAATAGACGTTAATCGCTTATTTTAAGATTTTATAGGCGCAGCTGTTTTCTTTTGCCGCGTCCGTTTGCTAACGTTCGGAAAAGAGAAAACTTTGTTTGAAAAAGCAACGAGAAGAATTTTTTATATATTATCGATGTTTGACCTCGTTTTAATGTAATAATCATAGATTATCGATATTAATATTTCTGAAAACGTATTGAATTGGTTCGATTTTTAATGATGAATTCGGCGTTAATAAAATTTATTATCAAATAAATAAAAACAGAACCGATTTTTTGTCGCGTTCTGTTTTTGTGTTTTTTCGTTTTAACGAATCGAACAAATCGATTAAATCTTTTTGCGTACGTTTGCGGTTTATTCTTTTTTGTCGCAAGAGGAACAATTTTCTTTGCAAGAACCGCCGTTTGCGCAATTTTTGGCGTTTTGTTCGGCGTTGTCAAGTCCTTTAAGCATCATTAAAGCCGGTTCGAAACGTTCGTCTATTTCAAGACAGCTGTTGAAATCGGAACGTGCGTTATCGAAATCCTGCATGCCTAATCTCGTCATGCCGCGATAATAGAGCAGGTAGACGTATTTTTCGCCTTTGCCGAGCGTGAGCGCGTCGTTAATGATACGGAAATTTTCCGACAACAGTTTTACTCTTGTTTCGAAATCGACGGAAGCGCAAGCGGACATTCTTCCTGCAATGTTTAACAGTAACAGCTCCTCGTCATCGGGGAAGCAGTCGAGCAGTCTTTCGCTCATACGCATAACGTAGTCGTAATCGCCCAAAGCGAGCTTTTTTTGTACGAAAGCGGTAACATGGCTGACGCCTTTTTCTGTTTTTTCGTTTTTCCAGTCGATAAACGGACCGTACCAATCGACGATCAACGGATGTTCGCCTGTCATTTCTTCTCTTGTGCAAAATATCGTTTCGGAATATTTGCTTTGCAAAACAGCCGAATATACGCCCGGATTGTTGATTGTTTCTTTAAGTCTGTCGAATAAATCGTATTCGACGGGCGCGCCCATTAAAATGACGTAGGGGAAATAAATAAGCCACATGGCTTTCAATTCGTCGTTTTCGGGATCTGCCGAGATGATTTCCAATGGAAGTTCGAAAAGCGTGAGTTTTTGCGGCATAACGGCGTTTTTGTGCGAGATTTTGCCATTTTTTACTGCTATGGAGTATGCCGGAGAACCCACGTCGTATTTGTACACCGTTTTGTTTTTATCCGTTATTTCGACTATTCCTTCGCCTTGCGGTTTTGTTGCGGAAACGAACGAAATTCCGTATTTTGTCAGCGTGTGCGAAACGCGTTTCAGTTCATCGTTGTCGAAAACGCATCTGAAACAATACATCGAATACAAAATATCGCGTTTTTTTTCGTACGGTAAATCCGATTTGTCCACTTTGCCGTAGCTCAGCAGAGTAAGATAATCCAGTCCTTGCATAACTTCTTGTTCGGTCATAATTTCACCTCTTTCAGTCGCGCGGTAAGTTTCCGCGAGTTTTGTTATTTGTTCAAATTCAACGGGTGCGAACCCAATCTTTGTTGAGGAAGATTGTCGATGAGTTCGAGTTCTTTCTCGGTAAGCCGTATATCGAATACGTCCGCGTTTTCTTTTATTCTGCTTGGAGTAACGCTTTTCGGAACGGGGCATATGTCGCGAGCGATAAGCCAGGCAAGACAAACTTGGCTTGCGGTGCAACCGTGATTATTTGCGATTTCGGTAAGTAGCGGCGTTTGTCCGGCGGTGCCTTTCATGAGGGGCCGCCATGCTTGAACCACGATTCCTTTCTTTTTACAATAATCGATCGTTTCCGTATTGTTCAGTCCGGGGTGGCACTCTATCTGATTGACTACCGGCAAATAATCGCTCGTTTGCATGAGTTCGTCGATGTGTTGCGGCATAAAATTGCTTACGCCCGCAAATTTAAGAATTCCTTCGTCGATGAATTCTGTCATGGCTTTCCAACTTCCGGCGTTTAATTTTTTATAGTCTGCGCTATGTCCCGTCGGAATAGGCCAATGAATCAAATACAAATCGACGTATTGCAAATCGAGAATACGTAAGCTGTTTTCGAAAGCTTTTTTGGTTTTTTCGTATCCCTGGTCGGTTATCCATACTTTAGTTGTTACGAATATCTCCTTTCTCGGTACGCCGCTGTCGCGAACAGCTGCGCCTACAGCGCGTTCGTTGCGGTAAAAAGCCGCCGTGTCTATAAGACGGTAACCGACTTTAAGAGCTTCGCGAACCGAGTCGTAGCAAGCTTGTTCGCTTGCCAGATACGTTCCGAATCCTATTGCCGGAATTTGTCCGCCGTTATGAAATTTGAAAAAATCGTTAAAGCTTTTCATAGAACAATCTCCTATAATGCGAAACAAGTATAACATATTTGCCGAAAAAAAACAAATGAGTGCGATTATGTTTGCGATAAAATTTGACATTTAATTTATTTCGGAGTAAAATATAACGTATAAGCCATATTTTCATTCAATTTTCACCTATCGTATATTTTTATGATATACTGTGGTTATATACTGAAAAATAAATTATAGATTACGGAGGCGTAAGTGATGGCAAAGTTACTGATAGTAGACGACGAACAGAGCATCAGAGAAGTAATAAAAGAATATGCGGAATTCGAAGGCTATACCGTATCGGAGGCTGACGACGGAATGAAAGCGATCAAAATGGCGAAAGAGGAATCTTTCGATTTGATCATTATGGACGTAATGATGCCTAAACTCGACGGATATTCTGCGGTAAAAGAAATTCATAAATTCAGTGACGTGCCGGTTGTCATGTTGTCTGCTCGAGTAGAAGAATACGATAAGCTTTTCGGTTTCGAAATAGGCGTGGACGATTACGTTACGAAACCTTTCTCGCCAAAAGAACTGATGGCGCGCGTAGCTGCGGTTTTGAAACGTATGCAGCCGAAAAAGAAAGAACTCATCAAATCGGACGGACTCGAAATTGATATTGCCGGCAGGAATGTTTACGTGGACGGAGTAAAAGTTGAAATGACGCCCAAGGAGTACGAATTGCTTTTTTATCTCGTCGAAAACAACGGAATCGCCGTCTCGCGCGAAAAATTGCTCAATAACGTTTGGGGTTACGATTTTTACGGCGACGACAGAACGGTGGACACTCACGTAAAAATGTTGCGTTCTTCTTTGGGAAAATATCGAGATAAAATAATTACGCTCAGGGGTCTGGGGTATAAAATAGAAATTTGACGGAGTGATCGTGAACAAAGAGTCGGATTCGACAAGCGTCGAAAAAAAATCGAATAAAAAAAAGACATCCGTGTTCGGAAGCGTAATGTTCCGGGCATGGTTTGCTTTTTTTATTCTCGCTGCCTGTATACTTGTGTTTTTTTGGAGCGGCGAGCTTTTGATTTTTTCTACCAACTATACTAATTCGAAAATAGAAATGTTGGAAGAAAAGAGCGCGTCTATTGCTACGTCATTGCAAAACAACGAATATTCTGCCGACGCCGCGTCTTTTAGAAACGTCGCTCGTTCGGCTGCGATAAATCAGAGAATGACGGTAATTGTTTTTACTTTCGACGACGAAGCCGACATTATGAATCCGCATGAAGCGACGATACGGTATTACACCGATCCGACGGTTGCCATGGGTTCTGTAATAACCGATTTTCAGAACGCACGTTCTTTGATAGGCGAAGATTTTTTAAAAAAAATGTACAATGTGCCTTCGATAGGGCATTTTGTAATGCGAAGAGAAAAGGACGATTCTTTCAGTTTCGTGTACGGAGAAAAAATGATCAGCGACGAAGGGCAGACGATTTATTTTTATTCGTCGACTTATTTCATGGAATACGATTCCACCGTAGAAATTTTGGCTGAACAAGTAAAAGGCGTTACCGTAATCTGTATATTGTTCGCTATATTGGTTTCGTTCGTAATAGCTTGGTTGTTCTCTAAGCCGATACGCGATTTTACGGCGACGGCGAAAAGAATAGGCGCGGGCGACAGAACTGCAAGATATAAAGGGAACGGCTATAACGAATTCGACGATTTGGCGGACGCATTGAACGGCGCTACAAACGAAATGATAAAAAACGAAAACCTGCGTCGTGATTTTTTGGCTAATGTTTCGCACGATTTACGTACGCCGTTGACTTTGGTTAAAGCCAATGCCGAAATGGTTTTGGACATTTCGGGCGACAATAAAGAAAAGCGAGAGCGAAATATTCGGACGATAATAAACGAAGCCGACCGATTGACCATGCTGGTCGAGGACATATTGGATTTGTCCAAACTTCAATCGGGCGTAGTGGAGATGAAAAAGGAAGACGTAAACATCGGTTCGGTTGCGGAAGATGTTTTATCTCAGTTCTCCGTTATTATAGAAAACAACGGGTACGTTCTCGAAAAAGAAATTGCGACGGGCGTTATTGTGGAGTGCGATTATAAAAGACTGACGCAGGTTATTTACAATCTCGTGGGCAACGCGATTAATTATGTCGGAGCGGATAAAAAAGTAATAGTTTCGCTTACCCTTCACGACGGAAAAGTCAGAATGGAAGTTACCGATCACGGAAAAGGCATCGCGAGCGAGGAAAAAGACAGAGTTTGGGACAGATATTATCGTTCCAATCAAAACAAACGCAATGTGGTCGGAAGCGGAATCGGTCTTTCCATCGTAAAAAATATTCTCGTCGGTATGGAAGCGGAATACGGCGTCGAAAGCGAAGAAGCTGTAGGAACTACTTTCTGGTTCGAATTGCCCGTGTTAAGAACGGACGATAGCGATAAAAATGCGGATAAAAAATAAAATTTCGGAGTATAAATATTGACAATATCGGATAATATTATGGTGTTATGATTGATTTATCCGATATTGTTTTTTGTATAGGCAGTTCAGAGGCGAAAAGATTGGATTTTCGTAAGAACATGAACCGATCGACGGTTTACGTCGACAACGACGAGGTTTACGCTTGCATAACCGAAAACGGCAGAACTTTTTTCGTGATAGGAGCGTTCCCGTTCGCCGATATGAGCGTTTCGGAATTTATCAGATATAACAGAATGATAATCACTCGCGATTTATGGAAAAACGGGCATATGCGCAAGTTCATAAAAAAGTCGTGCGGAAAAAGAATCGGATTGAGAGCGAAAGTAGGTTCTCTCGGATTGTTCGCTTATCGCGCCGTCCAGATTCTTTCGTTGATTACGACCGAAACGGAAGAGATACTCGTTAATTTCGACGGTTTGCCCTATTCGAAAGAAAACAGACGCTCGCTCTATCGCTTTTTGTCGCACCTAAAACAGCGCTGCAAGGTAGTTGTCGCGGTTTCCGACAACAGATTTATTTACCCCGGCTCGACCGTGCGCAGGTACGAAACGGACGGCGGATACGGCGAATTATCCTTAAAGGCGGACAGTCGTGTGTTACGTGGCAGACGATTAGTAAACGCTTATATAAGTCGCAGAGGACTTGCATTAAAAGCCAAAGATATAAAAAAGATTATAGTATCGATATAAATTACGGTTTATTCATATATAAACGTTGTTAAAGACGCGTAAAACATATAAATGTTTGCGAGTCTTTTTTTGTCATTTCGCTTAACGAGAAACGCAATTAAATTTTGACAATATCTATAAAATGCTTGACTAAATTATGATAAATATGCTAAAATATGAATATATGTATAGAGATATACAAAAAATATTATCAAGGAGAAGATTATGAAGAAGTTAATCAGATATCTATCTACGGCGATGTCTTTACTTCTTGCTATGTCTTTTTGCGCGATAACGGCAGGTTGCAACAACGTTGAAGTTGTTGACAAAAAAGAACCAGCCTCTCAAATCGGAGGATTTAATCTTCCTTACAGCGCAGGACAGGCAACCGAAGGACTCTACGAATACGATCCCGATTTATTCTATCTGAACGAAACTCGTTTGGACGGAGCGGATCCGGGAGCTCTTTATACTTCGGAAGAAGATATAAAGGATTCGTACGAAAAGCTTCAGAGAACATGGAAGTACAAGGACGCCAACGGAGAATATCAATGGCAGAACGGTAAGGATCAGGAAAAATTCGAAGCCGAGTACGGCACGCTCGAATCCTGGCTCGAACAGTACGGCAATCAGTATTATTTGATTGTTACCGGAGGCGGCACCGGCGGAGCGTATCCGCTTTGGACGTCTACCGATTTGTTCAATTGGACGAGATCCGGAAGAGCGGCTAACGGTAACGCCATCAATCTCGAAAGTACGGGTTGGAGTAACGGCGAATGTTGTTGGGCGCCCGAATTTATAAGAGATCCCGACAGCGGTCTGTATTTTATTTTCTTTAGTGCGAACAGCAAAAACGGAAACGCTAACACGACTTACAGCGCAAACAATTCTAGCACGGGTTACTCTTACGACGGATTGCAGGTATCGTGCGCGATTTCGACCAACCCGATCGGACCGTACACGCTTGCTACCGCGGAAGAATATTTGACTCACCGCGCACAGAAAGACGAGAACGGCAACGTTATCACCGGTACCGTGGCTAAGCCGGGCGCAGACCTCGATCGCGACGGTCAACCCGACGTACAGCTTTATGAAATTTACGACTATGCCGGAAACGTAATCGGTTACAAGGGCGGCGGATTGTATTATACGCTTAACGGTTACGAAATCACCAAAGAAACTCCGGTCGTAAACGTCGGATATTATTATCCCAGACTTGCTACCAATGAGGAAAAAATCGCTCAGATGGAAGCAAAATATCATGTAACAAAAGGGAATTGGGGACTTACATACGACAACTGCGTATTCCCGTGCATCGACGTTAACCCCGTAATCGCTTCCGACGGAACCATCATGGTTTACTTCTCGCAGCACGTTTCTTCGTTGCAAAGAGGTAACCACATCTGGTGCGTTAAAATGAAAGACTTCATTACACCCGATTGGGATACTCTTACTCACGTAACCACTTCGAGCTACAGAACGGTCGAAGACGACGGAACTTTTGAAGGTAAGCTCGGAGAAAAAACCAGCAACATAATACCCGGTTCTGACAAAGAGTGGGAACAAATCGCTTGGGATGAAGGAACCATTAACGAAGGTACCGAAGTTATCGAGCATAACGGCAAATGGTATTTGACTTATTCTCCGTTCGGATACGGTTCGCGTCAATATTCTATTTACGTTGCCGTTTCCGATAATCCTACCGGACCGTTCGAAAAACTCGGTCTTACTTATTCCCCGGTTATCGGTATAGGAACGGAATACAACGACTATATGTCCGGAACGGGACATCACTGCTTCATAAAAGCCGGTGACGAATTGTTTATTTTGTATCACTGTTTCCGTAACCCCGAGAACAACAACAATAACACCGGAAGCTTCATGGGACGTGTTATCGGCGCGGACAGAGCTTATTGGAAATATACCCCGGCGCTCGGATACGACATGCTTTACGGTAACGGACCTACGTACAATCTCCAGCCTAAGCCCGAAAGCTTTACCGGATATACAAACGTAGCCAAGTACGCTACCATCGAAGGTAACGGCGACGGCGATTATGCAGATACGAGCGTCTTGACCGACGGATTGTTTACGTCTCAGCCTTTCTCGCGTCAGTGGGAATACGGAAGAGACGACGGACATCTTACGATCACTCTCAAATGGGAAAAACCGGTCGAAATCACGGCATTCATGATTTATAACAGCGGTAGCATATTCGAATCTTTCAATAAAGTAAATTCGGTATTGTTCAAGCTTTACTCGAAGCCCGCTTGGTATTTGAACGACCAATATAACGGTTATTGTTATATCAAAGATTTGCCCACCAATCCCGACGATTACAATCTCGACCAGAACGTAGTTCGTAAAGGCGCGTCCGCTATGGCTCAGTTTGAACCCATTACGATTACCGAAATGACCATTTGCATTTCCGGCGACGAAGCGGATAAGTACATCTTTACCGATTCTACCAACGTTAAGGAAGAGTACAGAGCGGTCAGAGTTGCCGAGATTTATGTCTTCGGTAACGAAGTCGAATAACGGGAGGACGATAAAATGAAAAAATCACTCAAAGCGTTATTAATCGGTTTGTTGGCGGTAATGTGCGTTTGTTGCGCCGTTGCATGCCAGACAACCTATAAAGACGGCGAAACGATTTATGAAGATCAAGTAGTTGCCGATCTTATCGAAAACAATCAACAATATACCGTCGATTCCGCGAACGCTTACGGCGAAACCCCGGATATCGAAGGCGTCGTAATAGACGGATACTTCGACGACGCTATTTGGCAGAACAAAAAATGGTACACTCAGTATCAGACCGAAAACCCGAACGTTAAGTTCTCGGTTACCGCCACCACCAGCGAAAAAGGTTTGTATATTGCCGCTAAGTCGGACGACAAATATCTTTTCTGGAACGGCAGAAACCGTTATTATTACAATACGGCTATTCAAATTCAGGTCGGTAACTTAAACGTAAAGATCGACGCGAACAATCCGCAAATATTCGGAACTATCTTTAATATAAGAAACAGATACGAAGGCGAGCTTAATAAGTCCGGCGAAGGCAAAGGCTTGTTTGTTGAAATGTTCGTTACTTGGGAATCGATCGGTTACGATACCAAACAGGACGTAGTATCTATTTTCCCGACTTATTGGAGCACTTTGAGATCTTCTACCGCTCCGACCGCTATGTATCCTACTTTCGTTAACGCTGCGGGAAACGAGAATGCCAGCATTAAGTTCGACGAAAACGGATATATCGACGGCGATGAAGAAAACGCCAAAATCGGAACTCACGAATTAGGTCTTGCAAAAACCAACGGTTGGAAGATCGAAAACGCTGGTACGGACGAAGAAACGACTACCGCGCTCATGACTACAGGTAACACCGGCTTTATCAAGGCTGCGTTCTTCCGTAATCTTAACTCTTCGAGATATATGCTCACTACGAGAATTACTTTTAATTCTGCGCAGAAGAATAACTCGAGAGCAGGATTGCTGATGTACATTAACAACCAAAGATATCGTGCCATTACTTTGGATATAAACAATACCAATTTGATAAACGGTTCGTTGACTTCGGTTCCCGTGAACGCGTACACGAACTATCCTACTAATATTACTACCACTACGAATATCGGCGAATTCAAGACTAATACCGAGAACGGCAGAAAGGCTAACGAAGTAGATCTTACTTTGTTTAACAACAACGGTTCTGTTTATTATCTTGTTAACGGCGAGTTCGTTTATTCGGAAGACGCAAGTTATATCACTAACGGATTCGGCGGATTCTACGTATTCAACGCGGACGTAACGTTCAGCAATTACGAATGTAAAGAATTCAAGAACGAAGCGGCTATCAAAGCGGAAATCGCAAAATACTGCTACACCGTCGAAATTAAAAACGAAAACAGATCCATGCTTACCGGTTCTTTGACGCAGATCGCTACGGCTAATACCGGCAAGGGAACTGTCGACGTAGAACTTTCTTTCTTGGTAGGAAAGGACGTGAGCGAAGGTTACAGAGCTTACGAATTAGAAAAACTTTATTATGTTTATACCGATGAAAACGGCGAATCCAAAGAAGTAGACCTTACCGAAGACGCTAAAGAAAACGCTAAGTCCGGTATCTATACCATCAAGGATGTTCCCGGTAACATTGTTATTCATACTAAAGCGAAAGAAATTATTTACAGCAACGATCAGGTCGCAACCCTTTCTTTAAGAATGTGGGACAACAACAACGGAACTTCGGTTACGGGCGTTTCGGTCGTTTTGGAAGGAAGCGGTTCTATGGACAGATTTTCCGTCACGAACGGAACGGGCGGATACCTCACGCTTAAAGTCGTTAAGGGCAAAATCTGGCATTACACCGCTACGAAGTCCGGTTACAGAGCTACGAGCGGATATGTCAACGAAGGCGCGATCATTAATTCGGATATGATTTCCAGAACGGAAGAGGAAGCTGACGTAAAAGACACGTCTATTCCCGCAGATCAGAAGAGAAAGACGGAACGCGTTTATATGCAAGGCTCGGTTGTCGGTGGCGAAGCGATAAGCATGCTCGATCCCGACGGTAACGCTTATACTAAACTCGTAAAAGCTTCTTCTCCCGGAATTTATTGGAATTTGGACGAAGAAGAAAACAGTAAAGTTACTTTTACTTCCACAAACACCGGAAGTTCGGTTATCTACTTCTCGGGAAGAACCATTTCCGATTATCAGGTAGCTTATGTCGAAATAACCAACCAGACCGATTATCTCGCGTTCCAGTCGATAGAGGACGATCCGGCAGGCGGATTCTATATTAGCAACAACACCGGAAACACGCTTATCGGACTTAGAGGAACGGGTATTCGTATTTGTCCCGCCGGCATGAAAGGTTGGAACCCGATCGAAAAGAACGGCATGATGAATTATAGCGGACCTCTCGCTAAAATAGACAGAAACAACAACGGTCGTATCGACCTCGATAATCCGTATTCGATGGGAACCGGCAGTATTAACCGTATTCCGCTCAACGGCGAAACTTATACTACGAGCTTGCTCATGATTAGACGTGGAGGAACCATTTACGTTTACGCGGCTAACGGAGCTGCAGGCGTTCAAACCGACAAGACCAACTTCGATAAGATGACTCTTATTTATCAGACTTATTTGGATGTTGCGGAAGGTTATGCGGCAATCGGATTCGGAATAACCGTTTCGTACAACTTGCGCTTGGATTTCGAAAATTATTGGATTCTCGCAGGTAACGAAGACGCAGGTGCGTTTGCGGATGATATCATTTCTTCCGAGTTTGAAGTTAAAGGAACCGAAATCGTTAATGTAGCAAGCAGCGGACTTATCGGTTACGACGAAACCACCGGAAAAGGCAGAGTCGCCGTTTCTTCCGAAGTTACTTTGACTGCAAAGAATAAACTTCCCGAAGGCAAGATCATTAAGATAACCAAGGCCGACGGTTCGGTAGCTTACATCAGCGAAAACGATATGAAAACCTCGTTTAACGTAGGTTCGGCAAAAGAAGCTGTTACGATCAAAGCGGAATTAGTAGATTCCGTACTCGTAACCGGTAGCATTTCCGTAGCGGACAAAGATATTTCCGTAGCGGACAGAACAGGTTGTTTGTACGATACGAACGGCAACGAGGTTGCTACCTTTGTGACCGACGAAAACGGAGCTTACTCTTTGCATGTCGAAAAGAATGCCGAGTTCAAACTAACCATCGGTATCGACGGCTATGCTATGAATCCCGTTTCGATTAAAGCTTCCTCCGATACCAATTTGGGTGACTCTGCTTTCTCGAAGCTTATGTACGGCGGCAAAGTCGGAACTCTTTCTACCAAAGACGGTTGGTCTTACGGTATCGACGAGAAGTATCACGGCGCGTATGCTAAATGGGAAAACAGTAACGGCGACACAACGCTTGTTTTGAATTCCGAATATAACAACAAGACCGATTTCGTACTTACTTTCAGTTACGTTAGATCTTCGGCTGCGGTAAACGGTTCGACCAACGGCGACGAACTCGATCCGGGTGTAGGTATCGTTATGTACGGTAGCGACGCTTCTAATATTCAAGTGCTCGGTATCAATAACGGCGGTTACAGAATTCTTCGTCCGTCGTGGAACGGCAGAGTAGCAGGCGAAGGTGCAAAGACCGGTAAGGTTAATTTCCAGAACACCAACGTTCCTCTCGATCGTTATGCAATGGTAAAAATCGTTAAGACCGGTAATACCATTTATCTGTTGACCAAGTATTCGACCGACGCAGAGTATACTTTGACTTGCGCTTGGGTTGCTACCAACGATAGCGGCGTTGAGATTTTGAATGACGCAGTAACGTTCGGTATTAAGGTTACCGCAACCAGTGGTAAATATCTTAACATGACTTTCTTCGATATCGACGTTCAGGACGTAAATAAAGAAACTGCTCCCGAAATTATTTCCACGATTACCGTCGAACAGTCTGTAGGCGGAACCATCGCCGTTGACGGCCTCGAAGGCAATTCCGGAGAAATCGTCGGCGCAGGTACTCTTAAGGTTACCGTAACTCCCGACGCAGAAAAGAAATTGACTGCATTGAAAGTTGGCGGTCAACCTGTCGATCTCGGAAATTACAAAGGCGGCGTATTTACCGGAAACGTAAGCGTTAAGGGTAATGCGGTAATTACTGCGGAATATGGTTACGTAACGTATGAAACTAAAATCGAAAAACTTAGTCGTAACGAAAGAAACAAAACTCAGCTCGTAGTTCTTACGAACGGAAGTGAAGAAATTGTTCTTACCGTTACCGAAATTAAGTCCAAACTTTCCGAGTCGGTTGCTTATATCGACAAGGACGGACAGTCGATTACGTTGTTCGCACCGAAAGGCGAATGGACCGTTACGTTCTATGGAGACGCCGATCAGGTTCTCGGAACCAGAACCATTACGGTTGAGTAATAAAATAAAGTTGTCTGCGATAGCAGATTCGAAAGAGAGCGGAAATCCGCTCTCTTTTTTACACCAAAAAGTATTGCTGAGCTGATTAAAAATATCGCGATTTTAAAAATTTACAAAAAAAGAAAAAAAAGTTTAAAAAATGGGATAAAAACAGTTGAC
>CAZQAC010000032.1:0-20155 GCA_964591125.1 uncultured Lachnospiraceae bacterium | reverse complement strand
CTTCCATAATTCTTGCGGCATATTCTCTCGAACGAGTATGTTCGATGTCGCCGCCGTTAAGAAGTTCTTCTTTCTGTTTCTGCCATTCGGCAATCTGATTTACGCAGCGACGAGGATATTCGTCAAGCGGAATATTGAACTTGTCGATAAGTTCGGGATACTTTGATTTAATGTAAAAATAATTATACTCGGCATTATGCTCCGAACTTTCCGTACAATAATATCCGAGCTTGTCGATATAATCGAAACGAACCATATCGTTATGTTTTTCTTTTGCGTTCTTTTCTTTCGCTCTCTTTTTAATTTCGGGATACAAATCGTTTCCGTTTACGTTCTTTATTTCGAGAAGCCAAGCCATATGGTTAATACCGGCAATCAATTCCGAACCGATTTTATAATCGTCTTGCATTCCCAAACCCTTAAATAACCACTCGGTACAAACTTGAACGCTATGACAAAGTCCGATCGTCTTGATTCCGCTATATCTTTGCATATAACCGGACAAAATAGCCATAGGATTGGTATAATTCAAAAACCAAGCGTCGGGGCATACTTCGCGCATGTCGCTCGCAAAATCTTCCAAAACGCGAATGGTACGCAATCCTCGAAAAATTCCGCCTATTCCCAACGTATCGCCGATTGTTTGACGCAATCCGTATTTTTTGGGTACTTCGAAATCGATTATCGTACAGGGATCGTAAAGACCTACCTGAATAGCGTTTACGACGAAATTTGCTCCGCGCAAAGCGTCTTTTCTTTGCTCCGCTCCGAGATATTTGCCAATTTTGGCTTTATTCGAATTGTACTTACGATTCAACGCATCGATAACGGCATAAGACTCCTCCAAACGATTTTTATCGATGTCGTAAAGCGCGATTTCGCACTCTCTGAGCGATTCGGTCAATAACGTATCGCCCAAAACTCTTTTTGCAAAAATCGTACTTCCAGCTCCCATAAAAGTAATTTTCATATATTATTCTCCTTTTTCGTCTCAATGTTCACGATTATTCGCGACTAAATAAATTATAACACCGAAAGCAGTTTTTTTCAATACTTTCGGCGTTATTTTTCTTAATGTTTTGTTCTGTTTTTTTAACGTTTTGTTCTGTCAAATCAACATATCGATCTGTTTTCGCTAAAAAAAATCGCGAAATTAAAATAAATTTTTACGGCTACAGTTCTTTAAGTCTGAGCGAACGATCGCAAACGCTTTCGGCAAATGCTCTGTCATGACTAACGAGAATAAGCGCGCCGTCATAATTTTTTATTGCTTCCTGCAAACTCTCTTTTGCTTTTACGTCAAGATGATTGGTGGGTTCGTCCAAAACGAGAATGTTGGACGTAACGTTCATAATTGTCAGAATTCTTACGCGAACCTGTTCACCTCCGGACAAAGTATTAAGAGGTTGCAACGACATTTCGCCTCGAATCCCCACTCTTGCGAGTTGCGATCGTATTTCTTTTTGATTAAAGCGTGGAAAACAGTCGCCGATATATTGAAACGCGTTCTTATCGGCGTTAGCAAAGTGCAAATCCTGTTCGAGATAAGCCGGCTTTGCCGCAATATGAAAATCATACGAACCTCCGAGCGGGCGAATAATGCCCATCAGAGTCTTTAACAGAGTACTTTTTCCTATTCCGTTCGCACCCCAAATCCAAAGCTTCGTATCGCCTCGCATTTCGAAATCGATAGGAGGCAACAACACGCGATCGTACCCAACTTTCAATCCTTTCACAGTAAGAATTTCCTTCGTATTAAGCATTTGACAAGGGAATTCGAATTTACTTTCGAGAACGGAAACGGGCTTTTGCATAACATCTATGCGTTCGAGCATTTTCTTGCGACTGTTAGCCATTCCGGCAGTCGCAGCTCGCGCTTTATTTCGATTTATGTAGTCCTCCATTTTTTTGATTTCGGCTTGCTGACGAATATAATCTTCCTCGTACTGCTTTACCGCCATTTCGTGTTGAACCACAAACTGCGAATAATTACCGGAATATTTCCTTATGGAACCGTTTTCTATACTGACGATATAATTGCATACTGCGTCCAAAAATTCGGTATCGTGAGATATTACCATATAAGTTTTATTCAAACCTACCAAATATTTTTCCAACCACTCTACATGTTCGACATCGAGAAAATTGGTCGGTTCGTCGAGGAGCATGACGTCAAGGTCTTCCAAAATAAGCTTCGACAGCATTACTTTGGCTCTTTGTCCGCCCGAAAGACAGGATATTTCGGTATCGTATCCGAACGCGCCGACGCCCAATCCTCCGGCGACTTTTTTAATTCGCGAATCGATTTCGTAAAAACCGGAATTTTCCAATTGTTCAAGCATCCGATTGCTCTTGTTTATCATTTTGTCGAGTTCTTTTTCGTCGCCTACTTCGCCCATTTCGGCGTACAACGCGTTGAGTTTTTCCTCCAATTCGTACAAATGAGTAAAAGCCGTTTTGAGATACTCCATGACGGAAAGCGATCTGTCTATATCGGCGTGCTGGTCAAGATAGCCGTAACGAATTCCGTTAAGCCATATTACTTCGCCTTCGTCGTAACTTATATTCCCGGCTATAATATTTATAAACGTGCTTTTTCCCGCTCCGTTAAGTCCGACTATTCCAACGTGTTCGCCGTTGTTAATATCGAAAGAAGCGTTCTTGAAAAGCTGTTTATTCTCGAACATGTGCGATAAATTGTTGATTTTAAGTATGCTCAATGTATTCTCCGTTGATTTCTTTTTTAAACGTTTTCGGGTTCGGTTTTATAAACATAAACGTGTTCCATTTCGGTATAACCTTTAACCAAAGCTTTTCCCGTCGCCGTTCTGTTTTGAATAGCGACGTCTTCCGTATCGAAAGCGGACAAATAATCTTCGTCCACGTCCAAAACAATAGTGTACGGTATGGTAACGTAACCGGCAAAAATCAAATTTTTTCCGTTAGACGGTCTAAAATCTATTATCTTAGATCCCTTGCGATAACGCGCCATAGGTTCTATTTGCCCTACCGGCACGCGTTTTGCGTAACCTTTATTCGTAACCAATACGAGTTCGCCTTCGTCGCTGACCTGCATAGCAGCTATACATTCGTCTCCGCTCGAAAGCTGAATTCCTTTTACGCCGGCGGCTATTCTGCCTTGAACGGGAATATCGCTCATATCTGCGTTAAGGCAAATACCGTTTTTCGTAACGAAAGCAAGCGTTACGCCCTCTTTTTCCGTTTCTACGCCTACAACCTCATCTCCGTCTTTCAGCTTTACAGCCTGAAAAGAAGCCTTCGCGACGTCATAATCTTTAAACGACGTTTTTTTGACCATTCCGCTTTTTGTATAAAACAGCAAATTTTCTTTCGAGGGTTCTTCGCCGTAAGTTTTCAAAAACAAAATTTTCTCGTTCTTCTGCGCGCCGGGGAAAACGACGTTTAACGTCGCCCCCTTTTCTTTCCAACGCGTTTCCGGAATACTTTCGACGTCTATTTTGTAACAATTACCCAAATTGCCGAAAGCGAGCAACGTTTCGCCGTTCTTTACCTCCGCAATGCAAGAACAAATCTCGTTCCGAGTGGATAAATCGCCGAATTTACGCGCCGTTTTTGCAAACGAACGGCTTGCTATTCGCTTGAACGCGCCCGCCGCGTTATACATTACGACGCAATCTTCGGTAACGGGTTCTTTGACTTCCGAAGAAATTTTGTAATCGTCGAGACTATCGATTATTATGCTTCTGCGCGGCGTTTTGAAGGTCTTTTTAATGGCAAGCATTTCCTCTTTAACCACTTCGAGCTGAAGTTTTTTTGATCCTAAAATCGCTGTAAGACGCGCGATTCTTTCGCGAAGTTCTTTAAGCTCCTGTTCGAGCTTGTATACTTCGAGATGAGTAAGTCTCGCAAGTCGCAAATCCAAAATCGCGTCTGCCTGAACGACGGACAAATCGAATCTTTTTCTGAGTTTCTCTCGCGCTTCCGTCGTTGATTTACTGTTTTTGATTATAGAAACGACTTCGTCTATGTTGTTTACTGCGATTACGAGTCCTTCCAATATGTGTTCGCGTTTCCTTGCCGCGTCCAGTTCGCATTTAGTGCGTCTTACGACGTAATCTCGCTGATAATTAACGTAATAATCGAGAATGGAAATCAATCCGAGAGTCTGAGGCTTTCCGTCGGCAATCGCCACTATGTTTATGCCGTAGGATACAGATAACTGGGTAGCTTTGAAAAGATATTCCAAAATCGGCTTGTAATTGCAATCTTTTTTAATTTTAATTACGCATCGAGTTCCGTTTCTGTCCGATTCGTCAGTAATATCGCTTATTCCGAGCAATACGCCTTTCTTTTCGTCGCGCAGTTTAGAAACGGTTTCGAGCAATAAGGCTCGATTGGTCTGATAAGGAAGCTCGTCGATGACTACGTTCGTTTTTTCGTTTTCTCCCGGCTCTATATGAATTTTTGCACGAATGGTTATTTTCCCTTTTCCGATTTCGTAAGCCTTAACCAATTCGTCTCCGCCGATTACGTAACCGCCCGTAGGAAAATCCGGTCCTTTGATCGTCTTCATCAATTCTTTGAGCGTAATTTTCGGATTGTCTATATACTTAATCGCGGCGTCAATAGACTCGCCAAGGTTATGAGTCGGTATGTTGGTAGCGAAACCTATCGCTATTCCGCTTGCGCCGTTAACCAATAAATTGGGGAATCTTCCCGGAAGCAATGCGGGTTCTTTAAGTTGATCGTCGAAATTACTGTTCCAAGGAACTATTCCGTCGTCGGGGCTACCCATTCCGCGCATCATCTCCATTGCAAGCGGAGTCAAACGACATTCGGTATAACGCATAGCCGCAGCTCCGTTTCCGTCAACGTCGCCGAAATTACCCTGTCCGTCAACGAGAGGGGCGCCCATATTGAAAGGCTGAGCAAGACGAACGAGCGCCTGATAAACCGAACTGTCGCCGTGCGGATGATATTTACCCAAACAATCGCCCACCACTCTCGCGCACTTTTTATACGGCTTATCGGGAGAAAGTCCCAATTCCATCATATCGAAAAGAATTCGTCTTTGCACCGGCTTCAATCCGTCTTCCACTCTCGGTAAAGCTCGATCGAGAATAACGTATTCCGAATAGGGAATCATCGATTCTCTCATGACTTCTTCCATCGTTTTTATTATTAAGCTGTTGTTTTCTTCCATACGTTAACTCCGTTATTCCATCGTTGCTGTAAAATTGTCGGACTTGTTGAAATTCGCGTGTTCGACTATATATAATTTTCGCATATCGACCGCGTCGCCCATAAGCGTCGAAACGAGTTTTTCCGCTTCCGCTGCTTCTTCTATCGACACCTGAATCATTTTTCGATTATGAGGATCGAGAGTGGTTTGCCAAAGCTGTTCGGCGTTCATTTCGCCCAATCCTTTATACCGTTGTATTTCGGATTTTCCGAATTCCTTTTTCTTCAATTCAAGTTCTTCGTCCGTATAAAGATATTCCGTTCTGTCCTTTTTGGATATTCTGTAAAGAGGGGGCATTCCTATATAAACGTGCCCTTGAGCGATCAGCTCTTTCATGTAACGAAAAAAGAATGTGAGTAAAATACAACGTATATGCATTCCGTCCTGATCGGCATCGGATAAAATAACTACTTTATGATATTTAAGGTTATCAACGTTAAAGCTGTCGCCTATTCCCGCTCCGAGCGCAGAAATTATAGTCCTTATTTCTTCATTGGCAAGAACCTGATCAATGCGCTTTTTTTCTGCGTTAAGCGGCTTACCTCGAAGAGGCAGAATCGCCTGAAAGGAGCGATTTCGAGCCTGCGTACAAGTACCGCCCGCCGAATTACCTTCGACTATGTACAATTCGTTAAGTTCGGCTTTTTTACCCGTACAATTTTTGAGTTTTCCTATGGTATTGAAATTTTCGATGCTGTTTTTTTGACGAATAAGTTCTTTTTCTTTTCTCGCCGCCTCTCTTACTTTTGCGGCAAGAAGCGCTTTTTTCAAAATAATTTCCGTAATAGACTTGTTTTTCGAAAAAAACGCGTCGAGTTTTTCGGTAGAGATAGCGTCGCAAGCCGTTTTTGCTTCCGTGTTACCGAGTTTGGTTTTCGTTTGTCCTTCAAACTGAACGTTGTTCATTTTAACCGACAAAACACAAGTCAAACCTTCTCTGTAATCATCGCCCAAAAGGTTCTCGTCCTTTTCTTTTAACATACCGAATCGACGCGCGTAATCGTTAAGGACCTTAGTCAAAGCGCCTTTAAGTCCCGTTTCGTGAGTACCGCCTTCTGACGTCGGAATATTGTTAACGTAAGAAAAAATATTTTCGGTATAAGCGTCCGTATACTGTAACGCCGCTTCCAGATAAATTCCGTCCTTTTCGCCCTCGATGTAAACGGGCGGATCGAAAGCCGCCGTTTTCGTTTCGTTCAAATACTTCACGAAATCGATTATTCCGCCCTCATAACAATATTCGCGAATCATGTGTCCGTTACCCATCGGAATACGCTCGTCTTCGAGAATGATTCTTACGCCTTTGTTTAGAAAAGCCAATTCTTTGAGACGTTTGCTAATGGTTTCGGTATTGAATTTAATGCTTTCGAATATTCTGTCGTCCGGAAAAAATCTTATGAAAGTACCCGTTTTTTCGGTTTTTTCACCCGTTTCGGCAAGATGATTTTTTACAAGACCGCCTTTTACCTCGCCCTTTTCCTCTCGACTTTCAAAATCCATCGAATACACTTTTTTGTTTTTATATATCTCGACGTGCAACCAACGAGACAAAGCGTTCGTAACCGACGCGCCTACGCCGTGCAAGCCGCCCGAATGAGAATAATTGCTGCTATCGAATTTTCCGCCGGCATGCAACTGCGTAAATACGACCTCGACTCCGCTGACTTTTTGAGTAGGATGAATATCGACCGGAATTCCTCTTCCGTTATCCTCGACGGACGCGGAACCGTCCTCGTATAATTTGACTTTAATGGTATCGCCGTAACCGTTTGCGATTTCGTCCATTCCGTTATCGACTATTTCCCAGAGAATATGATGCAGTCCCTTTATGCCCGTCGTGCCGATATACATTCCGGGACGAAGTCTGACGGCGTCCAAACCTTCAAGCACTCTGATATTTTCCGCTTTATATTCTTTTGCCATATCGATCTCCTGTAATTTAGTTCTTTCGACACACAATTATATCATAAAAAAGGTTTTTTTTCAAGAAAAAATTACCCTTTTGTCGCAATTAACGACATTCTCGACTCATATATTATATCGTACGGGGAAACTTAAGAATAGGCGAATTCAAAATAACGCATAATATTAACGGAGGATTTATGAAAAAAATAGTTTTGACAGGCGGCGGAACTGCCGGGCATGTCATGCCGAACATCGCGCTTCTTCCTTTTTTACGCGACTTCGAAATCCATTACATCGGTTCGGCGGGAATGGAAAAAGAATTGATGAAAAACGAAAAGGTAATTTTTCATGAAATTCCGTCCGTCAAATTGATTCGCTCTCTCACACTCAAAAATTTTTTGATTCCGTTTAAACTGACCGACGCGGTTGAAAAAGCAAAAAAAACGCTGGAACAAATTAACCCGGCGGTTATTTTCAGTAAAGGCGGATTCGTGGGTTTACCAACGGCCCTCGGAAAAGACAAAGCCACGCCGCTCGTTCTTCACGAAAGCGACATGACACCGGGCTTGGCAAATAAAATAGTCAAAAACAAATGCGATATATTTCTTACGTCTTTCGATTGCATTAAAGGCAAAAACGTACTATGCACGGGTAGCGCGATTCGCCAAAGCATTTACGGCGGAAACAGTTCGAAAGCGCGATCCGAATGCGGTTTTTCCAAAAACGACAAACCGTATTTGTTGATATTCGGCGGGTCACTCGGCGCAAAACGCATAAACGAACGGATTTTTTCCGAACTCGACGCCTTATGCTCAAAATATAACGTTATACACGTTGTCGGAAAAGGAAATAAAAACGATATGAAAAGACAAAATTATCGCCAAGTCGAATTTTTACGTGATATAGAGAATTATTTCGCTCTTGCGGATTTCGTCCTGTCACGCGGCGGTTCGAACTCGCTTTTCGAACTTATCGCGCTCGAAAAACCGACTTTGTGTATTCCTCTGCCCAAAAAGTCGTCCAGAGGCGATCAACTCGACAATGCCGAATATTTTCGAAAACGCGGTTGCATCGAAGTTTTGCAAGAACACGAAATGACGACAGTATCCGTTTTATCCGCGCTGAACCGACTCGAACGCAACCAAAAAAATCTACGCGAAAATATGCGCAAGCTTTCGCCCGTTATAGACGGGACAAAAAAAATAGCCGAAATTATAATTTCTTACGCCGACAAGTGTTCTTAATCCAGAAATTGAATATTTATAAATTTTTTATATGAATTCGCTCACAAAAATCATAACGTCGATAAAAAACCGTTTTAATGCGCTTTCCCGATTATTTCCGTTAATTTTTCGACATTGTATTTTTTCATGACGTTAGGTAAATCTTCGATGATATTTTTACAACAACATGGATTAATAAAATTCCCGACGCCGACTTCCACAAGCGACGCCCCGGCGTACATCATTTCGAGTACATCTTCGGCGCAACAAACGCCGCCGCAACCGATAATCGGAATTCCGATTGTGTCATAAACGTCGTAAACGGCTTTTACGGCAATCGGTTTAAACGCTTCCGACGAATACCGACCGTAAATATCGTCGAGAGCAGGCTTACCGCTCGTTAAATCTATGTTCATTCCGCGCATCGCTCCGGCAACCGTTACTCCGTCAGCCCCTCCGTCCTGAGCTGCTTTTGCCATTATGCGAATATCCGTTACACAAGGAGTAAGTTTTACAAAAACAGGTTTACGCGTACAACGCTTTACCTCTTCGGTCATTTTGTACAACGACGTCGCGTTTGCACCGAAAGGTATCCCGGAATTGTTTAAATTTCTGCAAGCTGAATTAAGTTCTATTATGCCGACATAATCCGAACGATCCAATTGTCTTGAAACTTTTACGTAATCGTCAATAGTCGCTCCGCAAACGTTGGCTATTATTTTTTTACCGTATATTTGAAAAAGAGCGGGTATTTTTTCCTGAACGACGTTATAAACTCCGGGATTCGGACAATCGATCGAAGATAAAACGCTGTTGTTTTCGTCATTAACGAGCGTAACCGAATTATTTGCTTTACCGCTCATCGTAACGCCGTTTATCGCTATAGAACCCAAAATTTTGGGATCGTAATATTTTGAAATATCTTCGCCGAAACCTACCGTTCCGCTTGCAGGAACGACGGGATTGTCAAAAAACAAATCGCAAATTTTAACCGATGTATTTATCATTAATTTCTCTCCCGTAAACAAAAAGCGATCTTATTCGTTTTTCGATTTTAATTATAACAGTTTTTTTCATAATTGTCAATTAAACGTAATAAAAGAGAAAACGGAGCGACTATAAAAATTGTAAAACGTCAAAATCGTTCGACATTTTTTATTAAGCCAAAACGCGCAAAATTCTTTCGGCAGCTTCTCTTACGCTTTCGGTGTCGCCAAACGAGGACAGTCTTACATAACCCTCTCCTCCGTTGCCGAAACCCACGCCGGGCGTAACGGCTACGCGTGCCTCGTCCAACAAGAGATCGAAAAATTCAAACGAACTCATTCCGTCGGGGCAACTCAACCATATATACGGTGAATGTTCTCCGCCGTAAAAATTCGAGGCTGCTCGTTTTAATGCCGAGACCAAAACACTTGCGTTTTTACGGTAATACTCGATGTTTTTCGAACACTGCGCCACGCCTTGTTCCGTCAAAACGCTTTGGGCCGCTCTTTGAATAACATATGGCGTTCCGTTGAATTTAGTCGACTGTCGTCTGCTCCATAACTGTTCGAACTTACTCATTTGTTTGCCGCAAACGAGATAAGAACACCTCATTCCCGTAAAGCCTGCGGACTTCGATAAACTGTTTAGTTCGACAGCACACGACTCCGCTCCTTCTATCTCAAAAATCGAACGTGGATAACTGTCTCTTATAAACCGTTCGTAAGCGGCGTCAAAAACAATGACTGAACCGCTGTTTCGAGCAAAATTTACCCATTCTTTCAAAATATTTTCGGGAATCGGCATACCCGTAGGGTTATCTGGCGAACAAAGAAAAATCAAATAAGGCTCTTCTTTTTGTCCGATCGGGCGGGGAATAAAAAAATCTTTCTTTTGTTTGGGTAAAAACACGACTTCTTTCCCTGAGATAATGGCAGAATCTTTATAAACGGGATAAGTCGGATCGGGAATAAGAACTTTAACATCGCCGAAAACATCAAACAATCCCGCCGCGTCGTTTTTTGCTCCGTCGCTTATAAACACGTTTTTTCGTTCGATATCGACTCTCAATTCACGCTTGTAAAAATCGACTATGGCGTCGATTAAAAAGTCATAACCCCGTTCGGGACAATACCCGCGAAAAGATTCTTTTTTCCCCATTTCCGCCGAAGCATCCGTTAAGGCTTGCGCTGCGATCGGAGGAAGCGGCAAACTGACATCGCCGATTCCGAGCGAAATTATTTTGCAATCGTTATGTAAACGTTTATACTCTTTTATTCTGCGCGCGACTTCCGCGAATAAATACCGTTTATCTAATATATCGTAATTTTTATTGTATTCGATCAACATTCACCTCTCCAAAATAAACCGTCTCAGCATTTCCACAAAGCGTGATTTCATAATTTTTCTCAACCGTTATATCCAAAACACCGCCAGGTAAAAAAGTTTTGATTTCGCCAAAAGGCTTCAATCCGGCTTTTACCGCTGCCGCAGCTGCCGCGCACGCGCCGCTTCCGCACGCAAGCGTTTCACCGCTACCTCGTTCGAAAACACGCATTTTCAATCCTTCTTTAGTCGTTTGCACGGCTTCCGTGTTAAATCGAATCGGATCGAAGAACTCGTAAGAATTAAAATCGAAAAAATTCGCTGCGTTTGTAAATATCACCATATGCGGATTACCAATATCGACAATGAACGGATTATTTTCGCCCGTTACCGTCGCCTTACCCATTTTAACCGAATAACGGTTCCCGATTTTCTCGACGCGTTTAATACCGCAAGCAGTTTCTATCTCGATCACATCCGACTTACAATAATCATTGTCGAACGCGTATTTAGCGACGCACCTCAACGCATTTCCGCATATTTCCGCTTCCGAACCGTCGGCGTTGAATATTCTCATTCGAACATCTGCGGCAATAGATGGTAAAATCAAAACCAATCCGTCCGCTCCGATAAAAAATCGGCGTTCGGATAACGTAGCGGCAAGGTGCGAAACGTTTTTCGGTTGCAATTCTTTTATGCAGTCCAAATAAATATAATCATTGCCTATGGCTTGCATTTTGACGAATTTCACTATTATTCTCCCGATAACAAATCTTCCATGCCGTATAATCCTTTTTTTTGGCGAACAATGAACTTCGCGGCTTCTATCGCACCTTTAGCAAAAACCTTTCGCGAAAACGCTTCGTGCTTTAAGTATATAATCTCTCGGTCCTTGGCAATCGCTATTTCGTGAATGCCCACAACGTCGCCCGTTCTTAAAGAATGTATAAAAGCTCCACCTACAACGGACGCAAGCTTCTTTGCAGTACCGCTCGGGGAATCTTTTTTACCGACGCGATGCGTTTCTATTATTTCGAATTTCCAATCGGGAAGAACGGATTTAAGATTTTTCAAAGCGCTAACCGTAGCCGCCATCCCGATCGAAAAATTTTCGGAAATAAATACGGGTATTCTTTCGCCGTATTTTTCAATCTCTGCTCTTTGTTCGGCATTGTGCCCCGTCGTGCCTATCACAGCCGGAATACCTCTCGATTGCGCAAAAGCGAGCGTGGTCGCGGTTGCCTCGGGCGAAGCGAATTCGATTATTACGTCCGCGTCTCCGTCGTAAGCGTTCGGCGTCGAAAAATGCCGTTCTTCTTTGTCTATTTCCGCAGCCACGAAAAAATCGTTCTCACCCGAAAAACTTTTTATTTCGCTGCCAGTTTTGCCATTCGCACCCACTATTATCGCTTGCACGACTCTGCCTCCCTAATTTTTTCCGCAACGTCGAATAATTTTTTTCGATATCTTTTTTCGAGTTTTACCAACGGTGAACGCAACTCGTCTTCGATAATATTCATATGAGCGAGCAAGGCTTTTATCGGAATGGGATTAACGGGAGAAAACAACTTTTCTGCCAAAGGCAAAAGTTCAAGTTGCGATTTTGCCGCCGAAAGAACGTTTCCCGAAAAAAAATCGCGACATATACTCGAAACAAAACGCGGAAAAGCGTTCGACGCTACCGATACGATTCCTTTTCCTCCGACTGCAAGAAAAGGCGTTATCATATCGTCGTTACCGCCGTAAAGCGTAAAATCGGCGTCGGTAAGTTCTACGACGGCTGCGCTTCGCGAAATATCGCTATCACTCTGTTTTATTCCCACTATGTTTTCGTGTTTAGCTAATTCGACGATTAAAGCCGGAGACAGATTCATTCCCGTGCGACCGGGAACGTTATATATCAACACGGGTATGTCGGAAACGTCCGCTAATTTCGCATAATAATCGACTACGCCTTTTTCACTCGTTTTATTGTAATACGGAGTAACCGCCAATACTGCGTCCGCCCCTTCTTCCGACGCGTCTTCGGTAAATTGCTTAGCAAGCTCGGCGTTATTACAACCCGTGCCGGCAATTATCGGAACACGCCCTTTTACCTTTTCTGCAACAAATTTAATATTGTTTCTGCGTTCTCGACGACTTAAAGAACAACACTCACCCGTCGTTCCGTTTACGACAAAAGCGTCTATACCGACGCGCAACTGATTTTCTATTAACGCGTCGAAAGCGCGATAATCTATTTTACCGCGCTTAAATGGCGTTACAAGTGCCGTTGCCGTTCCTTCGAAAATAATTTTTTTCATAACGCTTTATATGCCGTTACCGCTTAAATCGTTACTTTTTATTGCATAACGGCTTTACAATCGATATTAACCTCAACTTCCTTAAGAACGTCTCCGCCGGTAGCGATATACCGATTATATTCTTTTACGTGATGTCGATACAAATGTTGTTCTATCTCGAATATATCCACGCCTTGTTCAAAAGCTTCCGAATACGCCGCGCAAACTTTTTTTTCGACTTCTTCCGAAAAATTCTTTTCGTAAAATTCTTCGATTTGTTCTGCCGAATATCCTTTTTGCATGGCAAGCGCGTTTATTCGTTCTCTATCGGCAGTTTTTACAACAACCGTTACGCGTATATCCGCATGCGGTTTGCCATTTTCGAAATACGTTTTCAGCCCGTATTTTCTGCCTGCAATCATACCCGAAACCGTTCCTATATCCGTACCGTCCGCATCGAACCGTTCTTTAACCAAAACACCTTTTTCCACGTCCTTATCGGTATATGAAAAGCCCGCCGCGGCATCTTCGCTTAACATTCCGACCAATTTTCCTTTTTTATATAAAGCCGTCCTCGTAATACTTTCACACTCGAATTTCTTTCCGTCGCCTCCGTTTTCGCCGTTACCGCTCAGCTCGTTCGCCTCTTTAACGGAAATTATCGGAGCATGCGCGGAATTTCCTTTTCCGAAACATGAAGACACGAAATCCAATAACGTTACCGTAGAAACGCCGGTATTCTTTTCTGCGTCTTTTATGAGCTGCGTTAATATCGTTACCGAATTATCTGCCAACATGGTCGATTTTCTTATCACGTCCTCGGCGGTAGAATCGTAAGCCTGAACGAGATACGCGCCCGGACCTACCATCGAACTGCTTAAAAGCTCCGCCATAACCGTAGAAACACCCTCTTTCGCTATTCCGTCGCCCAATATTACGACTCCGCAAAGCCCCAATTCCACGGATTTACCCGTCATTTGTGACATTTTTACAATACATTCCGCAACGCTTTTTCCTTTTGCTGAAACGGGTACGCTTTTTACCGTACTGCCTTCGCTGCTCGAACCGTCAGGCAAAATAGAGGTAGCCGAAACGGTAATCGCATTTCCGTCGAAATCCATACCCAAACTTACGAGCACCAATTTATCCGTTATGTCCCCGTCGCCGTCCGCTCCGGGAAAAAAGGAAACGATAAGGCAAAAAACAACCAAAACAACGGCGGCTATTCTTAAACGCGCGTTTTTAGTTTTGAAACCGCGCTTGTTCATTTTCATTCTCCGCCTTCCTCCTTTTCCCGTATCTTACGCTCGCCGCAATAAGCAAAACGACGGGCATTAAATATTCCATAAAAGCAAAAATACATTTTATCCATGTCGTGGTAGAAAGCATGTATACGCTCGACAACGTCGGGAAAACAAAAACGGACAATACGTACGCAATTGCCGACAACATCGCACCTATCACATAATAAGAAGGCTTGTTTATTATAAACGCGACGCTTCTCAGACAGAAATAAAAATTCATCGCCATCTTTATAAAAACGCCGAACAGCCAAACGGAATATAGCAACAAATCGAATCTGCCGAACTCTTGACTGCCGAGATCGTATTGAGTCAACGAAGTAACGTTATGGCCGTGTTTTATAAGCGGAATTATGTTTCCGTACGTAGCGAACATTACCGTCGCAAGCATCGTTACGGAGACCGCCACAATGGCTCGAGTAACAATCGTATAAGTTACGAATCTTTTTTCCGGCTTAACGTTTCCCATCGCGACCGACATAACGATTACGTCGCCGAACCAAACGGGAAATTGCGCTATTCCTTTCAAAACGGGACGAATTCCGTATTCACCGAGCGGTAAAATATTTTCCAATTTTGCTTCGCCGAACAAAATGAACGCAAGAAATCCAAGACAAAGAACTATAAAAGGAAAAAAGATTTCCGCCGATCGTCCCAAAATTCTAAGCGATTTCACTCCCGTCACGAAACACACGACTATAAGCGGTATAACCATGATTTCCCAAGTTAAAGACGAAAACATGCTCGAAGAAAAAAACGCTTTTACTTCAGATAAATTCAATACGAACTTCGCGACGGCGGCAATCAAAAACGTAAAAACAACGATTCTGGAAATAATTTTTCCGAAACATTCTTCCAGCATTAAGAAGAAATTTTTATTCGGATAACGTTTTATCAGAATCGCTATGCACGTTAAATTTATTATTTCCACGAGAAAATAAAAGATCATTACGAATATTCCGTCACGACCGCTCGTAAGCATCAACAGCGACGGCAGCATAAACCCTTTAATTACCATTCCGCCTATAAAAACCATTATCAAAAACTGACGTTGCGTAATCAGCGAATTTTCAATTTTCATTTAAATCTCCTTTTGCCGTCGGATATGAATGAGGCAGACCTCGCATATCGAAATAATTACTTCTTATCAATCCGTCCCGTCTATCCCCCTTTACGTCGGGAGCGTAAGGAGCAAGATAAGGAGCGGCGTTACCGTTTATTCCGACTAAATATTGAATAAGATATAACGTTCCTATAAGCAAAAAATATAAACCACCTATCCCTCCGAGTATTGTAAAAATTATTCGTAACAAAGTAGTAGAACCTACTTCGTCCGGAGCCGTATACAAAGCCAACGAACTCAACGCGACGATCATTACGGAAGGCGAACTTACTATTCCTGCCTTTACGGCCGTATCCCCCAAAACGAGCGCGCCCACTATACTCATCGCCATTCCGACCGCCTGAGGCATTCGTATTCCGGTTTCGCGAATAATTTCGAATAACAAAATAACGAACAACATTTCGGCGGTAGCGCGAAAAGGTATTCCGTTTAACGCCGTCATAACGGTCAACATAAATTTAAGCGGAAGTATATCGAAATGATATTTTTGCAACGCAATATAAACTCCGGGTAACAATATAGCAAACATCAGTATAATAAATCTCAATACGCGCAAAAACGAAGAATAAGTAAACCGTTGATAATAATCAGCGCTCGACTGCAAACTCTCCATAAACAAATAGGGCAAAGTAAGCACCATAGGCGTTCCGTTTACGAACACGGCGATTCTGCCTTCCAAAATTTTAGACGCAACTATATCCGGTTTTTCTGCTCGTCCCGTCTGGTTAAAAATGGAATAGGGTTTTTCTTCAAGATAAGGTTCGAGATATTGAACGTCCAAAATTCCGTCCGTCTTTATCTCTTTTATGCGTTTTACCGTTTTATCGACCAAATCTTTATTCGCAATACCGTCAATATACACGACAGCCACGTCGGTATTGGTTATATCTCCTACTTTAAGCTTTTTTATCACAAGCCTTTCGTTCATAACTCGTCGTTCGAGCAAACCGAGATTGGTTTTTAGATCTTCGATAAAACCCTCTCTCGGTCCATGAGTAACAGTCGCAAGCGGAGGTTCCGAAATGGAACGCTTATCGTATTTGCGAACGTTAAGCGATAAATATCCCGAAACTCCGTCAAAAATCAAAATCGCGTCGCCGCCGAGAATCGCCGTAATCGCTTCTTCCTGTTTGCCGAAAACTTGCGTTTCGGGAATAAAAATACATTTTTTGCGTATTTCGTCCAAAGTACAAACTTTGAGTTTAGTATTCTCAGCCCATTCGACTATTCTGAAAACAAGCTCAGAATCGGTTAAATCGGGGTGATATAAAAGCGCGGCTTTACCCCTTCCCGTATCGATTTCGCGAACTATCGGCAACGATTCGCTTGAAAATTTCCGTTTAATTTCTTCTACGCGGTTCATAATCTTACTATGCGATATTTTATCTGCGATTATTCCTTTTAGACAACAATTGCAAATAAAAACAATTGTTTTAACAAACAAAACGCTTTTTAAATTAAATAAATAGGAAAATCTTTTAGCGAATTTCGTCCGTTTCAATGGCATATCATAACACAAAACAACTCGTCTTTTCAAAAAAAGAACGTCGCAAGTTTTTTCTCGCAAACGCTCTAATCTCAATTCATCTCTAAAAGTTCGGATATATCCACGTCGAAAAAACGAGCTATCGCAACCAACGTGTCTAAATCGGGTTCGCGACTACCCGTTTCCCAAAAACTCACGGTTTGATTACAGAAACCCAACATTTCGCCTAATTTCTGTTGCGAAAGCCCTTTCTCTAATCGTAATTCTTTTAACTTTTGCCCAAAGACATTATTTTTCATAACAATATTTTACTACTAATTGTAGGAAAACACTTGACTTCCTACATATTGTAGGATATAATATTATTATAAACATTTAGGAGGACAAAAATAATGGCAAGTTTTATCAAAGTAACAAAAAGAATTAACTCAAACGTTTTGGGAACTGTATCAGGTTCGCATTGGACCAGCGATAAATTTCCGGTATCTTATATCGGTTTAGCCGAAACAGGAAAAAAAATCTTAGGTATAATTCCTAAATTAGACAGAAACAAGTTAATGATTTACGGCGTCGGATTCGATGATTATATTTTTGGAAAAGAAGACGTCAAAAAAGCAGAATTAATCGAAGAAAAAGCTGTTTTCAGAATAGGCAACCAGTCGGTTTTCGGTCCTAAATATAAATTCGAATTTAATGACGGAAAAACGGCTATAATTACCGTAGGAACCGCCGATTCTTACAAATTAGATACCGTTATTTATTAATTTTATTATAAATAACCGACCGAAATTCACTTCTTACGATCAATTCGAAATAAAAACTACCTCGTAGAATTTTCCGCGGGGTAATTTTTTATCTGGAAAAATCCTCTTATCCGCAACCGACTCGCTATCAGCTATTATAAGTTTATTTTTAATTTCAAACAACCAATTAACTATCATCCTTTCAATTCATAACTTAAACCACGGATATTCTTTGCTTTTCGAGCTCCCTGCATTATTTTCAAACTCATCAACTCACTATTTGGATTTGTTTCATATGTTTTATTCAGCTCGAAAAATACATAAATACGGCTGCGAACAATAACATGCGCGCAACCGTATTTTAATTTATTTAGTTTTACATTTCGGATACTTCGGATTCATCCATCGTTTCCTTAACTTCTCCCACTTCGGAAGGATAGACGTCGCTGTAACGTTTCATACCCGTTCCGGCAGGAATAAGTTTACCGATTATGACGTTTTCTTTAAGACCGATAAGGGGATCGACTTTGTTTTTAATAGCAGCTTCGGTAAGAACTCTTGCAGTTTCCTGGAAGGACGCTGCCGACAAGAAGCTGTCGGTCGCGAGCGCAGCCTTAGTGATTCCGAGAAGAGTAAATTTACCCATAGCGGGCTTGCCGCCTTTCTGAATGGTTTCGAGATTCGCGTCGTTAAACGTATTTGAATCGACCATTTCACCGGGTAAAAGGGTTGTGTCCCCACTGTTTTCCACACGAACTTTTTGGAGCATCTTATGCACGATAATTTCAATATGTTTATCGGCAATATCAACGCCCTGTCCGCGATATACGGCTTGAACTTCCTTAACGATATACTCCTGAACTTCTTTGTGCCCTTTGGTTTTCAAAATATCGTGAGGATCGATAGGACCTTCGGTAAGCGGATCGCCTGGTTTAACCGTAGCTCCCGTATCGATATTCGGTCTGAGTTTTGCTCCGAACGGAATAGAATAATTGACGTCTTTACCTTCGGACGTATGAACAGTAACAAATCTACGACCGTCTTTTTCAACAAGAGTGATCTTACCGCCTTCGTGAGTAATAGTCGCAACGCCCTTCGGTTTTCTTGCTTCAAACAATTCTTCTACACGCGGCAAACCACGAGTAATATCGTCCGCAGCAGCGACGCCGCCCGAGTGGAAAGTACGCATGGTCAGCTGAGTACCGGGTTCGCCGATGGACTGAGCCGCGATAATTCCGACTGCTTCGCCTACGCGAACGGGATTTCTAGACGACATGTCTTTTCCGTAACATTTTACGCAAACGCCGTGTTTACACTTACAAGTAAGTACCGAACGAATTTTTACCGGGAACGGTTTTTTATCGGGATTTTCATCCTTGTACCACTGCATATATTTAGCGTCGATCGCTTTTGCCTGTTCAAGCGAAATCATTTGGTTTTTAGGAACCATAACTTCGCCCGATTCGGGATCTACTATATCGATTGCGGCATATCTGCCTTCCAATCTGTCTTTAAGCGTTTCGACGATAGAATCGCCTTCGTAAATAGGCTCTACGTCTATACCCTGAACGTTGCCGTTTTCGCAACAATCTTCTTCTCTTACGATGACGTCCTGAGATACGTCGACAAGACGACGAGTAAGATAACCGGAGTTAGCCGTTTTAAGCGCGGTATCCGCCAAACCTTTACGTCCGCCGTGAGAGGAAATAAAGTATTCGAGAACGGACAAGCCTTCACGGAAAGAAGAACGAACCGGCGTTTCGAGCGTTTTACCTTGCGGGTTGGTCATAAGTCCGCGCATACCGGAAAGCTGAGCTATCTGTTTCATGCTACCGCGCGCTCCCGAAACAGCCATCATGTTGATCGGGTTGAATTCGTCAAGAGTTTTTTGAAGCGCGTTCGTAACGTCGTCGTTTGCCTTTTTCCACTGTTCTACGACAAGACGATATTTTTCGTCTTCGGAAAGTTCGCCTTCCTCGTACAGATTTTCTATTTTAATAACCTCGTTTTCCGCTCTGTCAAGTATTTCTTGCTTTTCGGGAGGAATATGCATATCAAATACGCTGGTGGTTATCGAACCTATAGTCGAATACTTGTAACCGAGCGCTTTAATATTGTCCAAAACGATAGAAGTCTCGGTCGCACCTTTTTTCTTAAACGTAGCGTCTACGATTTTCTTGAGAAGTCCCTTGTCTACTCTCTTGGAAATTTCGGGATCGAACATATGTTCTTCATCCGTTCTGTCCACAAAACCAAGATCCTGAGGAATGGCTTCGTTGAAAATTATTTTACCGACCGTCGTATCTACGATTTTCGATTTCGTTACGCCGTCAACTTCTCTCGTAATTCTTACTTTTATCGCCGACTGCAATTCGATTTCGTGATTGAAATATGCCATCTTAGCTTCGTCAACGTCGCAGAACATCATGCCTTCGCCTTTCGAACCCGGTTTATCCATGGTAAGATAGAACGAACCTATAATCATATCCTGAGTCGGAGTACAAACAGGCTGTCCGTCCGAAAGCTTCAATATGTTGTTGGACGCAAGCATAAGATAT
>CAZQAC010000031.1:0-20820 GCA_964591125.1 uncultured Lachnospiraceae bacterium | reverse complement strand
GCCGTCGTCCTCTATCGTTATGTCTCCCAACGCAGCCAAACGTATTTGCTGAAATCCCGCTTCCTTTATTCGCTGAATATCTTTGCGCATCTCGCCCAAACGATCGCCTTCCGGAGGTACGGGGAACTTGGATTCGTGGAACGAAGCGTAATAAGACACTCCGAGCGCGATAATCGGCTTTCCGTCACAATGTAAGATTCCATTTTCCATACTGTACGTATTCTTTGTATTCGAAACGTTACCCTCGATTTTTTTGTCGTTCATTTTTATTATTCTCCTTTAAAATTATTGCTAGCGTCTTTTGGCTTGAAATTCGCGTCTATATCTTCGATCTTTTTCAGTTAAATCACCCAATCGTTCATTCGTTAATATCTATCGGCTAAAAACAAACGGAATTTATCGCGCGCACTCGGGCTTAGTCTTTATCGTTCTCGAAAAATACCGTTACCAGAGAATAAGGTGCGATTTCGGGAAGTTCGAGCAAAATTCCGTCGTCCGTAGTCGTATAGTTTATTATCGTCGATTTAATATATTGTCCGTAGGCAACGGGAGTTCCGCTCGCTCTTCTGACAAGTATTCGAGTGCCTTTCATATAGCCTATCGTTAAATTCGCAGCCGAAACGGCAAGCGTGTTTTTATTATCGGCAGACACTCTCGGCAACAACATAATTTGCTTTGCGTCGACGAGAACCGCGGGCAGCGGCTTTTCGGAGATATAATCTCCCGTGCGCAATATAAGCTTCATTCTTTCGGACGGAACATTTCCCATCCATAATCCGGTACCGAATACGGCGAATTTTCCGCCTTTTTCCGTTTTTAATATAAACGACGAAACGCCGTACGGCGCGGTATCCGATTCGAAGAAGCGCTTTAACGAAACGTCGTTTTCGTATACGCCGATAATTTCGGCGCTGTCCGGTAATTTTTCGAAAGTATAAGTCGTACGACCGCCTGCGACGAAATAGCTCGGCTTAAACCTTTTCCGCGCGGATATGTCGGTCAAACAATGCGGCAAATACCGTTCCGTCAAAAGCAATGCGTCGTCGTGAGCTACCCTCTGCATTTCTACTCCACCGAAATATCCGCGTTTTTTCAGAATCTCGATGCTTTCGCCGTCGGTAATCACGCTTTTAGACATCAAATCTTCTATTGCCTTATCGCTCAAAGTCGCGGCAACGTCCGGATGCAACAAATATGACGCGCCTTCGGCATGTTCGAACGTCATCGGCACTCCGCTGCGATAAAGCAGATTCGCCGAATACCAGGGTTCGATGCCGTAATCCCACATAGTCTCGTTTTCGTCCAATTTTCGCATATAGAATTCTTTCGGGATAACGTACGACAATCCGCCGCCTTTGCTTCTGCGCGAAACAGCGGAAAGCTTTTCCCAATAATCGCGCTGCTTAGAAAACAGCTCGAAGTATTCGTCGTAAAACTCACGCGATTCGGGAAGGCTACCGATCATCGAATAGGTCATGTCGGTAGCACCGTTTGCCAAATACAAAGAAGTCTCGAACGCGGTTCCCGACGCGCTTTTACCCGAATAATGGAACGGAATGTTTTCGACTTCCGGAGCAAAATGAGTCACGTAAGAAGGCGCGCTTGCACTCTGATAAGCCGCGTACACCGCCTTTTTGACAATCTCGTTGGGATTGTGATCGTTGTACGCTCCGCCGCCCGGACGATACCAAGGCGCCTTGCCCGTAGTTTCGTAAATAGCGTCGTATATAAAATCGAGACCGTAACCAAGATATCCGTGCGTACAGTTCTGAAGACAAACGACCGTTTCCGGCGACTGCTTGTCGACGGCGCGGCAAATAAGCTTCATTAAGTCGGCTAAATTTTCCCTGACGAAATCTATCCATAACTTTCTCGTTTTCGCGTCGGGTTCGTGCACTATATCGTGAACCAAATGCTCCCTCGTATACGATTTTCCGTGTTTTTTGTTAAATTTCGCGAGACAATCGGGGCAAAAACAACCGTACATTACGGGCGAGTGATTATCGGCTCTAAAATCGTCGTCTATCCAAAAATAATCCGGACGAATCTCTTTTACGTATTCCTCGATTCCATCGACCAAGTATTCGCGGAACTTTTCGCCGTTCCAACAAAAACTGTAATACGTAGTCTGTCCGTCGTGTCCGACAAGCGGTTTTACGCCCTCTTTGCCGACCAAGCCCGAGCAATCGCATTCAGACGTATATTGTCCGTGTCCTATCGAATTTGACAACTGCAGAGATACCGCAATACCGTTTGCCCGCAGTTTCGTAGCGACGTCGCGTAGCTCCTTCGCTTGTCTGACATGCTCTTCTATCGGCGGATATCCGAAACACGTACTCAGCCAAACAGTATCGAAACAACCGGGATTATTTCGATAGTTCTCGATAATCGCGTTTATATTTTCGTCCGACGTGCAAACGATTCTTTGAATCAACTTCATTTTTTCCATTTGAGTCACTTTTTTTCTTGTTTTTATAAAACGTTTCACTTGAATTACATATCCAAGATAAAAAGTCTACTTTAAGTATAGCATAGCGTGCGAACAAAATCAACAACTAAGCGGCTACTTTAATGAAAAAGATAAAAAAAGTGATAAAGTGCAAACGGAAGGAAATTTTATCCTGCCGCAACGCGTTTTCGGATAAGTCTTTGCAATTTTTCGTAAGCATCTCCGATATCAAAAACTTATAACAATCGAAATAAAAAAACAAACGCGTCCCGAAATCATAAAACTCCGAGCGCGTTTCGATTATGTTTTTATTTATCTTTATCATTGGTTTCGGCTGCTTGTTTCGCCGCCTGTTCGGGTTCTCGAACATAATAATTATAAAGTTCCTCGACGGCAAACTGCAACTTCGTCAACGGATTGGTCGCCGTTACGGGATACATAAAATAAGATTTTTGATCGGTTGCCATATCGAAAGCATTACCTTTTTTTCTGAAATAATAATCTATGTGTATAGAATACATCGAAGCAACCGATTTGTTGAATTCGAATTCTTCGCCGTTATCGAAAACGCCCTTAAACGTAAAACCGTTCGCATCGTGGACGCAATTTACCACTCCTTTTCTTTCCATCAATTTGGAATTTATATGTTCGTACACGGTTACTGCGTCTTCGAAGCGATAAGTTCCGTTTTCGATTTCCTTACGCGTTTCCGCTCTTTCCCACAAATACCAATCGGGGACGTGCTCGAAATACGTTTCACCCTCTACCGCATGCAAACGGCTGTATCCGTCCATTTCCCATTTGTGTCCGCATTGATTACACCAAACGTGCGTTCCGTCCGAATCGGTTTTGAATTCCGTTCCGCAATGAGGACATTTATATAAAATTTTATGAATTCCGAGCGCTCTGTTCTTACTCTTCATTTCCAGCTTATTTTCATATTGATACTTATATTGATCATATACGAAAGATTGTTCCAACTTATTCTGCAACTCTTCGGCAGACAAAGACTGAGTTTCTTCTTTTGTAAACAGCACGGTGGCTTTTGCCGTTACGGGAATATCTCTGTAAGGATGTTTACACCATTGCGGCGAACGCAGAAAATTATTTTCTATGCTCAACCTAATAACCGGTACTCCGAGCTTTTTGATAAGTTTACCCAAACCGCCGTCAAGTTGCTCGCCTATTCCTCCGACCACAAAACGAGCTTCCGGATATATTGTTACGGAAACGCCTTTTTTCTTTATCGTGCGAAGAATATGCTTAACGGTAACCGTTCCGTGCGTAAACTTGCGTTTAGGTATCATTCCCATTTTTCTAAACAACCATTCTTTACCGTCAAATTCTTCTATCGCGGCAACCCAAGTCGTCCCGAATTGTTTTAACGCCGCAACCGATATCGGAAAATCTATCATGGACGCGTGATTGCTAAGACACAATACAGGTCCTTTCACGCCCTTGAGTTCCGATTTATCCAGCTTGAATTTTTTGAACATTTTTTCGTAAGTCAACCAAAAAAAAGTCAAAAATCTTTCGAGCGCGATAAGATACCAACTCGGTTTTTGCGTTTCTTTATTCATATCGAATCTTTTTATCTGTTTCATAATTTCCTTCCGTCGTATTTTCTACACGTTCAATATATATTAAAATCGAATCGTTGTCAAGGCTTTTTATGTCATATTTAAAAATTTGACAAAAAAACATACACAACGTTCATTATTTTAACAATGTTGATTAAAACATATAAGCAACTTTGCGATTTTTTGCAAAATTAAAATAAATCCTTGACAAAACCGACTTTCGGGACTATAATGGATTCATAAAATCGAATTATGCGAAAATAAAGCGAAATAAATTTTTTATTATAGGTGAAACATGATCAACTCAAGACTTTTTACTTTACTCGAAGTATACGAGCAAGGAAGCATAACCAAAGCGGCTACCAAACTCAATCTTACTCAACCGGCGGTAAGTCAACATATTCGATATCTCGAACAGGAATATAACGTCAAACTTTTCGTGCGAGGCGACAAAGAATTAAAAGTAACCGAAGAAGGCGAAATATTCGTCAAATACGCAAAACGAATAAAAACGCTCGAACAAAACCTGATTCAAGCGGTTAAAGACAGAAAACGCAACGTACGGCATCTTACCATAGGAGTCACTCAATCGCTCGAACTCGGTCTGTCAACCACTCTTTTTACCGAATATTGCAAGGAAAACCCAAAAACTCATATTACGATAATTTCGGATACGATAAATAATCTTTATCTCAAACTAAAGACTTACGAACTCGATCTTATATTGATAGACGGAAAAATTTCGGACAATAATTTCAATTCGGTATTGTTGGACACAGACTATCTTGTTCTTGCGGTCAGCAACGACAATCCGCTTGCGCAAAAAAGCGTAGTTACGTTGAACGACCTCAAAAAAGAAAATCTGATTTTAAGATTGCCGGGAGCAGGAACGCGTTCGCTTTTCGAAGCAAACCTTAACAGCAACAACGAATCCATCGATTCTTTTAACGTCATATTGGAAGTAGACAATATTTCCATCATCAAAGAGCTTGTACAAAACAATTTCGGAGTATCCGTTCTTGCTCACAACACGTGTCTGAACGAATTGCGTAAAAACAAATTTCAGGCTATTCCGGTAGAAAATCTTTCCATCACTCGCGAAATAAACCTTGTATATCATCAAGATTTCGAATACACCGACGTTTTAGACGATTTAACCAAGCTATACCGAAAAATAGACAACAATTCTCACTTGCTTGAAAAAAACAAGCCTACGACCTAATTATGATTGCTTAAAAAATTTCCGCCGACATTATCAATAACAAATGTTTGTCGGCGGTGTTTTTAGTTCTATGACGGCAAAAATCCGTATTTACAAAAAAACGTCGATTCACGTAATTCGTTATCGGCGTTTTTATTTGATTTTAGCTACAAAAGACGTTTATTCCGCGTCGTTTATATAAAGAATACCCAGAGTTCCTTTGCCGCAATGACTAGTAATAACGCTACCCGCAACCGTTTCGATTATTTCGTTAGGATTGATTTTTTCTTTCACTATGCGTTTGGCTATTTCCACCGTCTGAGGATCTGCGGAAGAATGAGTAACGAATACTCTCGTTTTATCGGCACGAGGATAAGTTGCGATTATGTTTTCGCAATATTTTTCGACGCACTTTGCAATCGAACCTCTATACTTCGGTCCGACAGTTATTAACCCGTTGCGAAGAATAAGCGACGGCTTGATTTTTAACGCAGATGCGAAAAAAGACGCCAATCCGGAACATCTTCCGCCTTTATACAAATATTCCATGGTATCGACTACAAACGAAGCCTGAATATTTTCCACTCTTTTAAGGCATTTTTCGTATATTTCCGCCGCAGTCAGCTTGTTTTCGTCCCTCAAATCGGCTGCGTACAAAGCCAACAGACCCGTTCCGGACGACAGCGAACGCGTATTAATCACATAAACTTTGTTGTTTTTTTCGGCGGCTTTGGCGGCTTGTTCGTAACTTGCGGAAATGCCGTCGGACAACGAAAAATGTATTACGAACGATCCGTCCGCCGTATGCTTTCCGAAAAATTCTTCGTATTCTTCTTCGCTTCTAGCCGCGGTTTTTGGCAATTTGTTATGCTCTTCGACGAATTTATAAATATCGTTCGGCGTTATATCGAAACCGTCGCTAAACGTATCCTCTCCGAGAATAACGGACAGCGGAAAAGAAATTATATTCCTTTTTAGAAAATGTTCTCCGAGGTCCGCCGTCGAATCTGCCGTAATTTTAATCATAATTTATCTCCTTTCAAAATATTTTCATTTCCCGATTCCAAATACCGTACTCAAAAAATCGTTTCCCGATATTACGGACACCATTTTCCCTTTTATTGCCGAAACTTCCATGCAACCGTTCTTTCTCGAATCGTCCGAATTGTTTCGATTATCGCCCATAACGAAAACTTGACCTTCTCCGACCGTTATCGAATACTCGTCGGACATTAGTTCTTCGACATTATCGGCTATAGGCACCGAATAAAATTTTAAGGCGTTAATCATTCGTTCTTTCAAAAAAGTTTCTTTTACGGGAATAGTGAAATCGTTGCGATATAAATCCACCGTCCCGTCCGAATTACGCAAAAAAGCAATTTTATCGCCACTTACCGCCACTATGCGCTTTATTATATTATAATCGTCTTTTTTAATAACGACGATGTCACCTACGTCGAAATTCCTATCCCAATCGGATATAAGCACGTATTCGCCGTCATATAACGTATCATTCATGCTTTCACCGTCGACTATTACGGGAGTAAACGCCATTCGAGCGATAACGACGCCGAGCAAAACGATTATAATTATATCCAATAGTATATCGCAAAATATCGTCGCCGCATTTTTTTTTCGTTTTCGCTCAAATGAATTCATAAAATCGCTCATGCAACCGTTCTCCGTACAAATAGCCAATAAAACCGTATTTCACTCTCAACAAGCAAAAGTCGTCACACCATGATAATGGAATTAATCAGAATCTTTTCATCACTTTCAACGCAAAAACAATTTATCCCGTCAAAATTATCCAACCTAACCGCTCCGTTTCGAAATTCTTCGGCGCTAAGATTGATTTTAACCCATTCCTTAAACCCGACCACGTGATCGTAAAATCTGTAATTTTCGAATTTTCCTTCTCTTTTTACCGTAACTATAACCGTCAAACGAACGTCATGCTCCGTATACGCGGTCACCTGCATAAACGTTTTTCCTTTGAAGCGATATTTATATTCCCCGAATTTAAAAGTGGAAACGGTATTCAAATCGCTGGTAACCCCTTTTATTCCGTAAGGCCCTTCTCCGAGATACGGATCTACCGAAACGCATCCGATCGTTTTGAGCGTTTTAGACGTGCCTCGGATAAGAACAGTCCAATCGTCCACACCTTCTTGTTCGCTATACAAAAGATGAGATTTCGCAACAGGCGTTGGATAAACGTTCATCAAAAACGGCACATTGTTTATCAACTCGCTGGAAATTCGCAAAGTATCGACATATTTTACCGTAACGAACGCGCATAAAGCTTCTTTGGGAGCGTTTACATCTATTCTCGCTATATAATTGCCGTCCGAAACGACCGTAATCGGATAACTATGCCAATTTCTATATGCGAACGGCATGTTTCCTTGCGAAACATAAAGATTAACCTCGCTTACGGGCAAAGAAGTATCGATTTTTATATCGTAATACAATCCGTGTTCGCTTTCTCTCACGGTCATGAGCGGTTGTTCGGGCAAAGTATTTTTGCCCTGCATGTAATATCCCAAAAAAATCGATATATTGTCGACTTGTTCGCCGGTCAACAATTCGTCGCGTCTTTCTCCTATTGAAAAAACGCAATTCGGATTTTTTATTCCGTTGTAAAGATTGCTCATGTATTCGATACTGTCGTCCGAAGCGTTGCTCGAAGTCTCTATCAAAACGGGAACGCGAGACTCTCCGGCATAAGGAGTATTATCTATACAGGTATTGTATTGAACCTGTTTCATCTCGTCCAGCTTAAGGTCTTTTAAGTACCCCGTATTAAAAAGAGCGACACCGCATGCGAGTTCCGGTTCGACAAACGCGGCTTTCCAAACCTGAAAACCGCCCGTTCGAACGCCGAATATTCCGATTTTTCCCGTTATCTCGGGCTGTTGTTCCAAAAACGTTATACCTCGAAGCATAAGCGTAGCCCAGATACACCAGCACGATTCTTTGGGATTGTCGGGCAAAACGAGTTCGGTCCCCGGATACTTAAAATAATTTGCTCCGCGTAAAGAATAAGGATACACGGTATAAAGATCGGTATTGCGCTCTCCGACATAATCGATAGTCAATACGTTATACCCCGCCTCGACAAGCATATCGCTATAAGTGGAATCGAAAACGTCGTCGACGTCATTCATAAGCACGATACCGCAACCGTTGTTGTTTTTCGTTTTTATATACTGAGCATAAATGCGCACGCAACCGTCCGCACACGGATCCCCGTTAAAAAAAACATATTCGGTTGTGTATTTATCTCCCTCGATGGAATGAATAATCGTAGTTTCAAGAGGCTGAGCACGCCGATTATAGTTTTTCCAAAGAGCAGCCGTCGTAAACAGTTCCACTCTATGCTCCTTTTTAATTTTGGTTATATTGTACTATATTTTTATACGTTTGTCAATCTTTTTATAAAATTCCGTTAAAAACCCGTCGCCATTAATAACATAAACGCAAAACAAATCGCGCATAAAACCGATTGAACGGTAAGCGCAACCGCTTTTGCTGTGGCAAACGCTTTTGTTCTTTTGTAATAAGGATTGGTTGCCGAATCGAGCTCTTTCAATTCTTCACGTCTTTTCAAAAAAGCCGCAACGGTATCAGATACGATAACAACCACCGGCGGAAGAAACAACAACACTATCGACAATATTTCAAGTCCGTTTATTCCAGAATTCACGCCTCCGATTCCGCCGATAACAGTTACTATGAGATAAATAAACGCGTTAACGGCAAGCGTGGCGAATATCGATAAAAATCTTATCTGAGTCGCAATAAAAAATATTTTTTCGCTTGGCTTCAAATACACCGACAAGCATGTAATCGCGGCAATCAAAAAAGCCAATCCCGACCATATGCCGCTTATTGCCGATACCGACAAAATAGTTATCGCCCCGTTGGAATTCTTCGCAACGACGCCGACAATAACATGAGCTAAAAATTCAGCAGCCAGAATCACGGCGTTTATTTTTACTAATTTGTTTCGCATTTTGACTCCGATTTACACTTTCGTATTTTACGTGACGCAACGATAAAATTCGAAACGAACGACTTTTTCTAACACAATCAATATTGTAGCATATTTTTAATGAAAAGTATCGTATTATACATAAAAAAACAATAAAATTTATTTTTTTATAAATTTCATATTCGACAATATTTTCGTTAACGACGCATTTGAAAGGCTATGAAAATTTATTAACGAGGGAATAGAAATATTTGTTAAAAACCAATCTTTTATCGAAAAACACTTGTGTTTCTTCAGATAATCTGTTATACTTTTATCATAAATTTTTTTCCACAAGGAGGAATAAATGATTACGTCAAAAACAACAATCAAACAACAACTTCCCGCATATCCTCTATTCGTAAAAGATCCTTTCTTTTCGATTTGGTCGCCGTCCGAAAATCTGAACGACAGCGACACAATGTTCTGGACGGGAAAAACACGCAGAGCTTACGGTCTTGTTAACGCAGACGATAAAACATATTGTTTCATGGGTATTCAGCCCAAAGCAGAAAAACTGCGTCAAACCGGCTTAAAAATAACCGCTTTCGGCACGGAATACACTTTTAGCTGCGATAAATTTGACCTCGCGGTTACATTCACTTCTCCGCTTATGCCAGACGATCTTACTACGCTTTCCTGCCCCGTATGCTATATGGACTATACGTTAACGCCGAAAACGACGCTTGACAAAGTTACCGTTGCTTTATATCTTGACGAAGAAAGCTGCTACGACAGAATGACATTCCCTATTCGTGAAGGCAAAATCAAAGGCGAAAACTACAACACCGCCTGGTTCGGACTTAAAAAGCAACTCGTTATGTCGCAATCTTTCGACGACAGCGCAGCCGAATGGGGATATTGGTACTTATCCGGCAAAGACGCCGGAATAGCGTCGAAAAACATGCTCGACAGATTCGTCATGTGCGGAGCTCTTAATTTCGATTTCGACGAAAATCAACGCAAATATATTGCGGCTTATGACGTTCGCGAATCCGTTTCGGAACAGTTCGCAGGCACGATGACGCTCGCGTTCGACGACACCGTTTCGATATTCTACTTCGGAGATTGGCTTAAGGGCTACTACTTCAACGAAGGAAAAACCATTCTCGACGCTATTGAAGACGCTTGGACAAATAAAGAAAACGTATTCAAAAAATGCGAAAACTTCGACAAAAAGTTGAAGAAAATGGCAAAACCGTACGGCGAAGATTATCTTCTCGTGCTTTATGCCGGACTCCGTCAAGCAGTAGCCGCACACAAACTCGTAAAAGACAAAAACGGAAAACCGCTTTTCTTATCTAAAGAGTGTCATTCCAACGGCTGCCTTGCAACTGTCGACGTCAGCTATCCCTCAATTCCCCTCTTCTTGTTGTTTAATCCGACGCTTGTAGAAGGCATGATGCGCCCCATTTACAAATTCTCGAGAATGCCTATTTGGGAGTACGATTTCGCTCCGCACGATATAGGAACGTATCCTTACGCATGCGGTCAGATTTACGCGCTTAAAGGTCGCCATAACAACGCTCCCTATTGTGAAGAATTCTATGACAGAAAAATCTATCGCACTCACGATTATAACTGCGACACTTCGTACACCTATCCGATGTTTTATATGTTGCCAAAAGGAAGCGATATTTACGACATTAAATATCAAATGCCCGTAGAAGAATGCGGAAACATGCTTATCATGGCAGCGTCTACATTGCTCGCCGGCGGAGATATTAAATTCGTAAAAGAAAATTACGACTTATTATCGGGTTGGGTTAAGTATTTGATTAAATACGGTCTTGTTCCCGGAGATCAGCTCTGCACCGACGACTTCGCAGGTCATCTCGATAAAAACATCAACCTTTCGGTAAAGGCAATCGTCGGAATCGAAGCTTACGCTATTATTTCCGAAAAACTCGGCAAAACCGCTACGGCAGAAAAAATGCACGCTACGGCAAAGGAATATGCAACCGAATGGAAAAAAATGTGCTGCAAAGCAGGCAAAAACACGCCTCTCGTATTTGACGGCGATCCGGATTCGACGTTCAGCCTTAAATACAACATGGCTTTCGACGTTATGTTCGGCACCGATCTGTTTGACGAAGAAACGCGCGAAAAAGAAGTCGACACATATATCGAAAAGAACAACGAATACGGCGTACCTCTCGATTCCAGAAGTTCTTATACTAAGTCCGACTGGATTTTGTGGACTACCGTATTGACGAGCGATATCGAAAAACGTAAAAAAATCATCGCCCCCGTAGCTAAATTTTTACGCGAAACATCTACTCGTTATCCGTTCACCGATTGGTATTACACAGACAACGGCAAAATTCGCGGCGATATAAACCGTCACGGCTTGCATAACGGATTTAAGAACAGAACGGTTCAGGGCGGATTATTCATCACGCTCCTTTCCGATAGCGGAAAACTTAAGCTCAAAAAATAACTGTCGGCGATAACTCGATAAATTTTATTATATCAAAATCAATTAAACAGGACTGTCTTACATAGATCAGCCCTGTTTTTTGATTGCAACCGACACCTGCTTATACTCAAAAAATTTTAATCTCATTTTCGATTTTCGACCGAACTTTCCGAAACGGCTCGAACAAACGCCGTAAATAACGGATTCGGCTTATTCGGTCTGGACGTAAATTCGGGATGGAACTGAACGCCGACAAAAAATTTATTATCGGTTACTTCGACAGTTTCTACAATGAGATCGTCGGGAGAAGTTCCGCCGATAACCAATCCGCATTCCGCCAACTTACCGCGATAATCGTTATTGAATTCGTATCTATGACGATGTCTTTCGGTTATGATGTCGACGCCGTATGCTTTTTGAATAGTAGTGCCTTTTGACAATTTACAAACGTATGAACCGAGCCGCATAGTCCCTCCGAGTTTTTTATTGCATTGATCGGGCATTATGTCAATAACGTTTGTACCGTTCATGCCGAACTCTCCGCTCGTAGCATTAGCGATACCGGCGACATTCCTAGCAAATTCTATAACGGCAATCTGCATTCCCAAACAAATTCCCAAATACGGAACATCGTTTTCTCTCGCATAACGACACGCTTCTATCATTCCTTCCGTTCCGCGAATACCGAATCCTCCGGGTACGAGAATTCCGTTTATATCGGCAAAAACCTCCGCAACATTGTTTTTATTAACGTTTTCACTATCAATCCAAACAATCTCGACGTTTACTCCACATTCGAACGAAGCATGATTAAGCGCTTCGACTATGGAAAGATAAGAATCGTGCAGCATAATGTATTTTCCGACAACGGCAACACGAACGACCGACTTTCTTGACTTAATCTTCTTTATCATTTTTTTCCAATCTGACAAATCGCAAGAGCGATTAAGTTTAAGTTTGCGGCAAACTACCTTATCTAACCCGTTTTCATGAAGCATCAACGGCGCTTCGTATAAGCAGTCTACCGTGGTACTTGCAATAACGCAATCCTCTTTAATCGAACAAAACAACGCGATTTTCCGTTTTATAGATTCGCCGCAATCGCCGTCGGAACGCGTAATAATTATATCGGGATTAATTCCGGCAGCCTGCAATTCTTTTGCCGAATGTTGCGCCGGCTTAGACTTATATTCGTCCGAACCGGAAATATACGGGACAAGACAAACGTGAATAAACAGACAATTTTCGCGGCCGACTTCGTTCGAAAACTGTCTTATCGCCTCGATAAACGGCTGACTTTCTATGTCGCCAATCGTTCCGCCGATCTCCGTTATCATTACGTCGCAACATGTTTCCTCAACGTTTTTTCGAATAAAATCTTTAATTTCGTTGGTCACATGCGGAATAATTTGCACCGTTTGTCCGAGATATTCGCCGTTTCGTTCCTTATTTAATACCGACCAAAAAACTTTTCCGCTTGTAAGATTAGAATACTTGGTTAAATTCTCGTCAATGAACCGTTCGTAATGTCCTAAATCGAGATCGGTTTCGGCTCCGTCCGCGGTTACAAAAACCTCTCCGTGCTGAGTCGGACTCATTGTTCCGGGATCTATGTTCATGTATGGATCGAATTTCTGCGCAGCCACGCGATAACCGTGCTGTTTCAAAAGTCTGCCGAGTGACGCCGCAACGATTCCTTTTCCCAATCCCGATACGACTCCGCCTGTTACAAATATAAATTTCGTCATTATTTTTACCTCACGTGCAAATTTTTATTTTTTAAAACAAAAAAGGCGTTTTTTTTAGAGACTTTTTGCCTCCAAAAAAACGCCTTTCGGTTATTTCAAAAACGTCGATTATTTTATCAAAAATAAGAAAAAATGTCAAGCGCTTAAAATATATTTTCAATAAAATTTTGCAAGATTTTATTACCGAAAACATAACAAGCAATGAAAGATCAAGAATATTCCAGACTTAATAAACAGCGACGATCAACGGCTTGACTTTAAGCAAAATATGAGATATAATAAATTCAAATTCATAACACAAACGGAGACGATCATGTCAACAAATCAACCGAAAGAAAGCAACCCGATCGAAAAATACGCGGTAAAACAAAAGCCGCTGTTTATTCTTTCCATAACAAATCTCCTGTCTTTTATATTAACGGCAATAATCACCGTCATGGTGTTTATCGACGAAACAATTTTTATCGGCGCTTTGTTCGGAATTTCAACGTTATTATTCGGATATGTAGCGCTATATTTACTGAGCCGCGCTCAATATGATTTAATGCAGCTATTAAATTCTTACAGAACAATGCTTATTTTTTGCATCCTATCTTTTTTTGCAATGTATCCGCCGATAATGATGTTTTTTGCGCGGTGGTCGACGCGAAGCATAACCGTTTATATTTGCCTTATCGACGCGATTTTAATAATAATCGACATAATCGCATTAATGATAATTACGCTAATAATGAACAAGAAAGCTAAAAAGCTGTTAAAAAATAAAAAACACAAACGCAAATAGTTTCTCGATAAAATAAAAGTCGACAATGCTCATAATATTGTTGTCGACAATCGATATGAATTCAAATTCTGTAATTTTAATTAAGCTGTCTTTAATGACGGCTTATTTTGTTTGACATATTACAAAATAAGAAAAAAGGAACAAAAGCTTACCTTCTGCTCCTTTTAATTCACATATTGATTTTAGCCTTTCAAGCCCGAACCGATAGACGTACTCTTTATAATATAATCTTGAATAAAGATATATACGAAAACCAACGGGAACATACCGATACAAGCGGCTGCCATTCTGTACTCCGGTCTGCCGGAAGCTGCAGCTATATCGGACAAATTCTTCAACGCAAGCTGTAAAGTCCATTTTTCGGAATAACCCATGGTGTAAATCAACGGTCCCATGTAATCGTTGTACGAACCGATGAATCCGAGAACGATACGAACCAGCAAAGCCGGCAACGTCAAAGGAATAATCAAAGTCAAGAAAATCTTGATCTGTCCCATTCCGTCTATTTTCGCAGCACCGATCAAGTCGTCCGGAATACCTGCGATGTATTGTTTCAGGAAGAACACCTGACCGATTCCGCCGAACAAACTCGGCAAAATCAACGGCCATGCGGTTCCTTCAAGTCCTAAAGTAGCCATCCAAACACGGCTCGAAGACTGAGTAACCGAACCCGGCAACGTCATTGTCATGATAAGGAATCCGAAAATCGCGTTTTTACCCGTGAATTCCATTTTAGCGAATCCGTATGCAGATACCGCCGAGAAAAATACGTTCGAAAAACAAGTAGGAATGTAATAAATAAACGTATTAAGCAAAGGTCTTAATATGCTTCCGCTTGTCAAAACGTCCTTATACGCTTGAACGCTAAAGCCCATAGTAGGCCACCAGGTAAAATATGTTTTGTTAGCTTCGAGCGTAGTCTTGAGCGAAGTAATTATAATAATATACAACGGAACAAGAATATAAGCGCTGTACAAAAACAACAATGCATAAGTGACGTACGGCGGTTTAGCTACTTTTTGTTTATTGGGCTTAAAGTTTTCGGAATGATATGTAGTATCGTCCGTTTTAGCTTCTTTAACAGAAAATTTACTCATAAACACCTCCGCATCAGTTATCGTAAGAAACCCAGTAATCGCTGAGTTTGAAACTTACCTTCGTAACGATGAAGATAAGAATAGCCAAGATCCATGCACATGCGCTCGCGCGTCCCATACCGTGTTTCTGAGTCTCGACGAAGCCCATCAGGTACATATAATAAACCGTAGTAAGACCTGCCGGATCGTTATTCTCGTTAACCGGTCCATAGCCGTTCTTTGCAAACAACTGAATAGCACCCATCGCCTGCAACGTACCGATCATATTGGTAATGAATACATAGAACAGAGTCGGAGTAATTCCGGGTATGGTAATGTTAAACAGAACCTGACGTTTGTTTGCGCCGTCAACCTTAGCGGCTTCGATAAGCGAACCGTTAACCTGCTCCAACGCAGCCTGGAACAAAATACTTCCTGCTCCCGCGCCCCACGTTGTAGTAAATATGACTATCGGCATAAACCAATCGAAATTCATAAAGAAGTCGATTCGCTGCCCGCCTGCCGCCGCGATAATACTGTTGACGAAACCTACGTTCGGATCGAATATAAGCTGCCACATCATCGAAACTCCGACGGAAGAACAAACGTTCGGAATGTACAAAATCGTACGGAACAACTTCTTGCACTTTATTTTGCTGGTAAGCAAAACGGACGAAAACAGTCCCAAGAAAATACCTATCGGCAAACTCAAGCTATAAAACAAAGTTCTACTCAAAGACCAGAAAAACTTCGAATCGGCGCTCGTAAGTATCCAAACATAGTTATCGAAACCGACGAACTTTGCTTGCGTAATGTCCCATTCGTGTAAATCGGTCAAACTTAAATAAACCGATAAAGCGAAAGGAACCAGAGAAAATATCGCATATGTATAAAGCGGCCAAAGAGAGAATCCCCAACCCATGAGGTCCTGCTTTATCCTTTTTACTTTTTTTGCTTTAGACGCCTTTTCCGGCTTAAACAGGTTAGTCGAAGAAAAGATATCGACTTCTTCGTTTAAGACGTCGGCATTATTAGCAATAACAGAGTCTTTCATATCTGTCTCCTTCTAATATGACGGCAATACCCCGAATCTGCGTCCGGGGTAAAAACCGTTAACGTTTAGTATCAATTAAAGTGGCTAGTGAAGATCGTCTTGAACGTGTCGGAACCGTAATAATACGAATAATCGATAAGTTCCTTAGTACAGTTCAAAGCATAGTTTGTAAACCACGTTTCCGCAGTCATGCTTCCGTTACGAACTTCGCTGTTAAGCGGGGTAGCCCAAATGTTAATCCAAGCATTATCGGGCAAATACCACCAGTCGCCGGCTCTTTCGAATTCGAGAACGTCGAAGAATATATCGAGGTTAAGATTCTTTTCGTCTTCTTTAATGAAGGTAGAAGAAGACGCAACCGAAGGCTGATTAGGAATAAATCCTGCTTCTGCCTTATAAATCTGACCTGCCGCTTCCTGCTGTCCTTTAACGGTCATATAGTCGGAAGTAAGCCACTCGATAACTTTCCATGCAAGGTTTTTGTTTTTGGAACCTGCTGCGATACAAAGCGCGGTAGCTTCGGAGTGACCTCCGTTAACGCCTGTACGAACAACCGTAGTATCGTCGCTTTCGGGATTAGCATATTCTTTATACTGAGGAAGAGGAGCTACACCCCATTCGATTCCGTAACCTTTGGTAAGGCTTCTTATAAGACCGATCTGATATCCTCTTTCTACTACCATCGCAATATCTCCGTTACCGAACTGCTGTACCGTAGAACTGTTGGAGAAAGATGTCGGCAAAGGCATCGTTCCTTTCTTGATGTTGGAAATGTATCTGGTCAAAGCAGCTCTCGTAGAGGGAAGAGCAACGAACTTAGCGTCCGGATCTTTGGTAATGTCATCGGTAGAATTTTCTACGATATAGGGAAGAATTTCGCTATCGTTGGTAACGTCGCCGTTAGAATTGTTACCGAGAGGCTTGGTAGACTTGGTTGTAGCGTCATAAATTTCAAATCCGCCGTCTGCGCTCGGCAACAACAAATCGCCGTCGTTAAAGATTACCTGGTTATCGTCATCGTATTCCCAACCGCCGTCTTCGGTAAGGCTAGGACCGTATTTGACTATGTTAAGTTTATCGATCATTTCCAAGGTATCGCCTTCATGATAAACGGTTCCGGTATTGCGTCCGACATAACCGTCGCCGGCTGCCGTTACTTTATAGTTGGTAGACCAATCGTTCAAACCGTAAGCCCACGTACCTTCTCCGGTAAGGTCTTGCAAACAGTCGCCGCCGACAGACCAACCGTAGTTGAACCACCACTCGGTATAGTATCCGTAATTGGTATCTACTGAACGACCATTCAAGCTTCTTCCGTGATTTTCCTTATTCTTAGTCTTGGTCAAAAGCAAAGCAAGGTCTTCACATTCGTCCCAGTTCATAGCGATAGAAGCGTTAAATACTTTAACGTATGTAGTAACGCCGGAATCGTTGGGGTTAATCCAACCTGCGTCGGTACCCGTACCGTCGTCGATAAAGTTATAACCGTCTTCTCTGTAATATCCTTTTTCGGGAACGATAATCTCTCTGTCCTTCAATACGTCTGCTTCGAAACCTGCACCGGTGTCTTCGGAACCGCGATTTCCGCAAGTATCGTGTTTTTGACCGAACTTGTCTTCGATTTTGTTTGCGTTCCACAAATCCATAAGACGGCTTCCGATCATATCGCGAGTAAGTCCGTTATATTCGTTTGCGTATTCTTCGTAATTCGCTGCGGTAACAACGTCGTCATCGACAGAGATAACGATTACGCCGCAGTTTTCCATCGCCTGGCGATTGTAATAAAGCGCGGTAGGCGAAGTATCTACAGGAATACCCCAAAGCGGATCGTCGTCATAAGACGTATTACCGTCGGCATTATATCTGAATCTCGGATAAATGGACGACCACATATTCGAAAGCTTCGATTCGTATTCGCTGCTGTTAGTATACTGATTAAGCGATACGATAAATCCGTTATCAGCCCACTTTTTGAAGTTTCTGTCGTTAACGAAAATGATGTCTACGGCTCCGTCGGATTTTGCGGAACCGCTGTTTATACTTGACGTATAGTTATCGTTACTCAACCAAGTCATGCTAAGACGAACGTAATTCTGCTTTGCATATTCGGACTTGTTGAACGCATTAACCATTGCCTTAAACTCCGTTTCCTGTTCAGGGTCGGTTCCGGACGCCCACATCTTAATTCCGACAACGCTTCCTCCGTTGCCGCCATTATCCAAACCGGCATCAGGGTCTACGGAATTGTCGCAAGCCGTGAACATAGGTACAGCAGACAACACAACCGCCAGTAACAAACTGATTAATTTTTTCATATTGTCAAACTCCTTATAAATTTGATTAAATATCACAGCGGACACTCCGCCGTTAATAACAATAATAAAAGAGCGGTAAACTCTATAAACCGTGGCCGTCATCAAATTTCCCCGACAGACTCACTTATACGTCGCGATATCATACTTTTCGCAACGCAACTTTACCAGTATATTATAAAACAAAAATCATTACTTGTCAACTGTTTGATATTACTGCTTTGTGTTTTTTTTGTGTAGTCGAGAAAAATGTATTCGGTTTTTCTTGATTATTATTCCGTTTTTTGGTAATATTTATGTATACGTAACGTATTCAACGCTATTTATAATCTAAACGGCTCGGTTTTAAGCCTTTCGGACTAAACGCAATTCCATTCGCCGACGTCGAAAATCGCGTCGAAACGCGTCCGAATAGCAAATTTTTAACAGTTAAGGAGACTCAATGAATCAATTCCATCTAAGCGTAGACTCGGTTTCGGACATATCTGCGGAAATGCTGCTCGCTCTGAAAGTATCGGCATTGCCGCTCGTCGCGCATATAGACGGCGTCGCCCTCTTCGATAACGTTTTATCATCCACCGAACTTCGATCAGTCGTCGACAAAAGCGAAAGTAAAAGCTTTTTTGTTTCCGTGCCGGATAAATCCGTTTATGAAGATTATTTCGACGAATTAGCGGAAGAAAATATAAATATTCTTCATATTTGTCAAGGTTCTGCTTTTTCTAATTCGTACCGAAACGCCGTTGCCGCCGCAAAAAACACCATGGTAAAATATCGCGGCAGAACCGTTTACGTAGCGGACGGACATTCCTCTTCCGCCGGATTGGGTTTGCTGTTCGACAGCGCGACGGTAATGAAAAGCAAGGATCTTTCACCCGAGAACTGTTTTGTCGAAGTTTGTTCGCTTTCGGAAAAAATCGAACAATACGTCATAATGGGTAATACAGCCAATTTTAATAAGATATTCGATACTCACATCGGCTTATCTTCAGAAAAAACACATTCCGCGACAATGATCGCGCTCGACTCATCGGGAAAGCCGTGCATGACTCGCAAATTCACGGGATTCGGAACGGCATGTGCATACGTCGCTAAAAAATATTTCGAAAGTCATTCTCAATCGCCAATGTACGTTTACGGTTCGTGCGACGTCACTCCGTTATTAAAAGCGGTATCGTCGCTAAGAAAACGCGGCGTTACGGATATTCGAATGAACTCCATGGGGTTGGTCAACTGCCTTACTTTCGGGAAAGAAGCGATTTACTGCGCTTTTTGCGGTTCGCCCAAAAAACCACGCGTCAAAAAAACCTATTCGCCCGGAAAACCCGGCGATTTTTTGGACGTCGAAGATTAAACATTCACTTTTTATACTGCAAATCTAATTTAACCGTTTAGTTTAATAGCACTTATCTATTTCGTTAAACATTAACTATTACGATTTTTGCTTTTTCGTTAAAAAGCTCGACAGAACAGCCTGCCGAGTTTTTTCGTATACAAACACAAACAATAAACACGATACGGTAAACAAACTGATTGAACGAATAGAAATTCACGACAATGAAAAAAACATTCACATAACAATGTAAAAGTGAATATTTACTTTACCGCCATCGATTTATTCGATATTCCGACAGAACAGCAGTTATTACAGGCAGTCGATAAACTAAAATCAAAAAACAATAATTAAATCTGCATAAAGAAAAAGGGTGTAACCCCTTATTTCGAGGTTACACCATATTTTCTAAAACACTTCCTTATTAGCCCGCCAATAACATAATCGAATTTTTCTTTTTAAAACTCATCGGTCAACTCTCGCCGATCCGTACAACTTTCGCGCAGTTTTTCTTTATATCAAAAAACGGCTGAACCGAAGCTCAACCGTTTTGAAACCTATTTGCAAGGTTAATTATTTAATGATTTCAGCTACAACGCCGGAACCAACCGTTCTGCCGCCTTCACGAATAGCGAAACGCAATCCTTTTTCTGCTGCGATAGGAGCGATAAGGGTAACGGTCATATCAACGTTATCTCCAGGCATTACCATTTCTACGCCTGCAGGCAATTCAATGGTACCGGTAACGTCGGTGGTTCTGAAATAGAACTGAGGACGATATCCGTTAAAGAACGGGGTATGACGTCCGCCTTCTTCTTTCTTCAATAC
>CAZQAC010000030.1:0-21571 GCA_964591125.1 uncultured Lachnospiraceae bacterium | reverse complement strand
ACTCCGCCGCTTGTGGAGTTGGTAAAAAAACATAGCAACTGTTTAATCGCTTCCGAACCTGCCATCCAAACGGGCCCGAGAGAGAAACCGCACAACATCGTCATGACGTTGGAAAAATCCAACGACAAAAAAGCTACAGGAGCCGGCATCGGTATTTTAATAAACGTCAAAACGTATCCGAGTGCGGTAAACACGGCTATCATGGTCATATTCTTTGTCGACTTTCTCTTTATTTTCATTTTAAATCCTTATATGTTTTTCGTCGTTACCCAAAACTCCGAGAGCCGAAACAAACGAATCCGCGTCTTCCGCGCCGCAAATCGTCGCCAATAATTCGTAATCCATAGCTCCTTTTTTTCTCATAACGCCATTCGTTCCGAGCAAAAGTAATCGGGCTTCTTCTATTATGTCGCCGCAAGAATTAAACGAATTGTCATACGTGCCTATCCCAACGTCTATCTTTCCTAACGCAGAAGAAACGAGCGGCATTCCCTTTCCGTTTCCCAAACTGTACGACGGACAAACAATAAGTTTTGCGCCGCACTGTGCCATCAAATCGACGTCGTCACGATCTATGCATATTCCGCCCACAACCGAACAATTTTCGTTCAACAAGCCCATTTTATGCAATAACATTATCGGAGAAAGATGGTACTTCGCTTCGATTTTACCGGATTCGTACAAATCGTCTCCCGCACAAACAATTAATCTCGGCTTATTTACCATACAATAATCGATACAATCGTCCAATATTTCATCAGGCAGCAACAACGAACGCAAAAATATTTTATCGCCGTATAAATTATCTGTATTCGAGGCACTCAAAAACTCGCCCTCTTTTACTCTGTTTATTTCGCCGTTAGCCGTCGTAGGCAAATCGCCGAATATTAAAGAATTATTCAGTTTCATAACGTTTCGGCAAGTTTTTTTATGTACTTGCGATATTCTTCTCCGAATTCTTCGTTTTTAATCGCGAAATCGGTCATTGCCTGCATGCTTCCGAATTTATCGCCCATATCGTAACGTTTGCCGTCGAATTCGTAAGCGTAAACGCCTTCGGGGCACATGCGCCTTAACGCATCCGTAAATTGAATTTCTCCGCCCAAACCCGGACTAGTGTTCGCTATCGCGTCATAAACTTCCTTTGTCAGAACATATCTGCCCAGGCTCGCCAAACGCGAAGGAAGTTTATCGATCGGCGGTTTTTCTATAATAGAACGAAGCTTATGCAATTTTCCGTCGCTATATTCGATATCTGCCACTCCGTATTTAACTATTTCGTCGCCAAGCATTTTTTGAACTCCGACGACTGTTTTTTCCGTCTTTTCGAATGCCTCGATAAGCTGTGCCATTACAGGTTTTTCCGAACAAATCAGATCGTCGCCCCAACTTAAACAAAAAGCGTCGTCGCCCGTAAAGTTTTTGGCTCGAGCAACGGCGTCGCCACTCCCCAAAGGCTTAGGTTGATAAGCGAAAGATATTTCAGCCATCGAATATATTTTTTTTAATCTTTCGAGATATTTCGTCTTTCCTGTCCTAAAAAGCGCATCTTCAAGCTCCGCGTCTGGCGTAAAATATTTTTTTATGTCTTTTTTCTTTTCGTTTATTATCAAAAGAATATCGGTAATTCCGCTATTTGCAGCCTCTTCGACTATATAAGATAAAACGGGCGTATCTATCACAGGCAACATTTCCTTCGGCAACGTTTTCGTGATCGGCAAAAAACGCGTTCCCATGCCGCCGCAAGGAATGACGGCTTTTGTTATTTTATTCATCGTAACCTCCGATTGTAAGAGCGTCGCGCTCTATATATTTCTATTCGGCGAAAGAAAAAACCTTACTTCTTTTTCGTGTAAACTATTCTGTGACATTTTTCGCATACGCAATATCCCGCGCTTTTAAGTTCGCTTTGCGTGTTAAGCGACAAACTATATCCGCACATGGAACAATTCATCGTATTACCGTCGCCGACATACACTTCGGCAAAAACAGGATAACGATTTTCGGCGGAAATTTTTTCGTATATTTCGAGCAATTTCGGCTCGACGTTCTTTTTTGCTTCGTTAAGTTCCTCTTGAAGTTTATTTAAACGCGGTTTAAATTGTTCTTCGAGTTTTTTTATTTCTTCCTTAGCCGCCGAATATTTCGTCTTTAGGTCGTGACCGTTTTTTTGAGCAACGCTATATTCTCGAACGGCGTCCTCGCCTTTTTTCTTTAAGCTCGAAACAAATTCGGAATTCTCGGCAAGATTTTCGTTTATTTCGTTAAGCTCGGCAACGATTTTTTCTGCCGTTTCGTCATCGATATCCTCGTTTTCTAATTTTGCCAACAATTCCTCGGCACGTTTATTCGATTGCTCGTACAATTTCAAAGATTCGTCGTAACCGCCGCAGACTTTAGTCGCGATCGATTCGTTTTTAACAACAATCTGTTTCATTTCGCTAAACTTACGCTTTGTTTCCTCGGCGGTTTTGATATTTTCGTTTGCCATCAATTCTTTTTTCAGCTTTTTGATTTCGCCGTCGATAGCCTGATACTTTAAAACATTTTCTAATTCCATTTATAACTCCTTATCGAACGGGCGAGACTTCGCTTTCCGCTTCGATGAATTGAATTTCAATTTTGTTTTCGCTTGCTTTTTTATTCAATATTTCGCACAACCTCGGAATGTACGCGCGTTCGCTTTCATAATGTCCGAATTCTATCAAAGCAAACGAATTTTCGATCGCATATAACGCAACGTGATGCTTTATTTCGGCGGTAATAAGACAATTCGCGCCTTTCTCCCGCGCGGCGTCTATAAATTCCATATCTCCGCCAGCTCCGTTTATCACTGCGACGCGTTTAATTTTATCCACGTTTCCGTATGGTTTTACGTACTTGTCGCAAAAAATCTCTCTCGTCATTTCGGCAAGACGTTCAAGCGTATACGTCTTATCCAAATTACCGACAACGCCCAATAAGGCATTGTCGTTTATTACCGTCAAAGGTTGAACGTCCGACAATCCGAGCAATTCTGCTGCGTACTCGTTTATTCCGTTTTTAGAACAATCCATATTGGTATGCGCGGAAAAAACAGATATTCCCGCTGCCGCCGCTTTCAGTATTATTCTCCCTGTCGGAGTTTGGTCAGTAACTACGTTTATTCCTCGAAATATCAAAGGATGATGAGTTACTATTATTTTTATACCCTTCGATATCGCTTCGTTCAATACGGACGTCGTGCAATCCAAACACACCAACGCGCGCGAACTTTCCGTGTTCATGCTTCCGACCATTAAACCTATGCTGTCTTCCATACATACGTTTTCGGGCGGGAAAAGTTCGTTTAATATTTCTTCGACAGCTCTCATCGTTGCCATTGTTCCGCCTCCTTGATTTTATCGATCAGTGCGATATTCTTTTCGGTTTGTTTATACGAATAAAGTTTAGACAAAACATGTTCGTAATACACTGACAAACAGGCGTCCGACTCTTTGTAATACACTCCGAACAAAGCTTGCATTTCGTCAATGGTCATTGTTCCCGGAACGGCGCGCATTATATCGTAATATTTGCCGCGTTCTTCTATTTTTTTATCAAAATCGATTTTATAACCGTTCGAACAAAGATAAACGCGTAATTTGTCGGTATTCTTCTGTCCTCCCAAAATAAGCGTCGGTTTGTATGAACAGCCGGACAATATTTTTATAATCAATTCGCCGCCCATGCCGCAAATAACAGCTTGATCTACGATTATTTCTCTATCGTTCAATCCCGAAAATCCGTCGCTCGTCAACGCAAACGCGTTATTGTAATCTGAAAGAAGATTTTCCGCTTTTTTAACGCACGACGCGCTTATGTCGCAAGCATAAACTTTATCAGCGAGTTCGTTTTTCGCGACATACAAACTAACCAATCCGTGATCGCAACCGATGTCGGCAAAAATTTTACACTCGGTTATTAAAGAACAAACGGTTTCCAGCCTATTCATTAATCCATGTAATCCCTTAACTTCTTGCTTCGCTGCGGATGTCTGAGTTTTCTTAACGCTTTCGCTTCTATCTGACGAATACGTTCGCGCGTTACGCCGAATTCCTTTCCTACTTCCTCCAATGTACGAGGGTGTCCGTCGTCCAAACCGTAGCGCAGACGAAGAACCATTTCTTCTCGCGGAGTAAGCGTATCGAGAATTGCCATGAGCTGTTCTTTGAGCATCGTAAACGTCGCTACGTCCTGAGGCGCAGCGGCTTTATCGTCCTCTATGAAATCGCCGAGATGGCTGTCGTCTTCTTCTCCGATAGGCGTTTCGAGACTTACAGGATCCATCGCTATACGTTGAATTTCGCGAACTCTGTCTTCGGGCAATTCCATTTCTTCCGAAAGTTCAGAAACGGTAGGTTCTCTTCCCAAACGCTGAACGAGCATACGATTCGCACGGATAAGTTTGTTTATCGTTTCGACCATATGCACCGGAATACGAATGGTGCGAGCCTGATCGGCTATAGCTCGGGTTATCGCCTGACGAATCCACCACGTCGCGTAAGTCGAAAAACGGAAACCTTTCGTGCAATCGAACTTTTCGACCGCTTTCATCAATCCCATGTTTCCTTCCTGAATCAAATCGAGGAAAAGCATTCCTCTGCCCACATATCTTTTGGCAATCGAAACGACAAGGCGCAGATTCGCTTCGCTAAGACGTTTTTTCGCGCTTTCGTCGCCATCTTTCATTCTTTTAGCCAACACGAGTTCTTCTTCCATAGACAAAAGCGGAACCTTTCCTATATCTTTCAAATAAACTTTTACGGGATCGTCGATAGATATCTCGCTCATTATTTCGTCGAGATCGTCGTGCAAAAATTCATGCACATTGTTGTATATCACAATGTCGTTCGCGGCAAGAATTTTGAACACCTTGTCCATCTGCTCCGCGTTCGCTTCGCACTCTACTGCAAGTTTTTCGCCCACTTCGTCGTAAGTCAAATGGCCCTTCTGTTTTCCGATTTTTATAAGACGTTTTACTTCGTTCTCTATTTTTTCGCCGAGTTCGACCGAATCGTCCGGTTCGACTGTCTGTAAAATAACGACGTTTTTCGCTTGTAACATAGCCAAAATATTCGTTATGTCGTCGGGAGTAACTCTGCTCAACGAAAGAGCGTTATTAATGTCGTCATAAGAAATCCCGCCTTTCTGTTCTGCGGTTTCGACGAGTTTTGCCACTATTTTATCTAAAGTTTGAATATTATTATCCATGTTTCCTCCGGACATTTATGCTTTTATCTGTTTAATTTCTTTGCCGTGCGTAGGCGTTCTTAGTTTTTTGAGCGCTTTTTTTTCTATTTGGCGAACTCGTTCTCTCGTAATTCCGAACTGCGCTCCCACTTCTTTAAGAGTTTTCGCTCTTCCGTCGTCCAAACCGTATCGACAACGGATAATTACTTGTTCGCGAGCGTCCAAAGTCGCTATGGCGCGCATGATCGCGTCATGATCGGCAGACTTCATCGCCTCGTTTTCGGGCATTTTTCCCGAAACGTCCTCTATAAGATCGAGCACCACAGTATCGCCTTCGTCGCCGACGCTGTCGTACAACGACAAACTTTTTTGCTGAACCTGCATATAAAACAAAATTTTTTCGAGCGGTTCGCCCGTTTGTTGCGCAAGGTATTCCGGCGTAGCGCGTTCGCCCGTATCCTGTTCGTATTTTTGCGAAATACGATTCATTTTATCGATGCTTTCTTTTACGTAACCGGGCAAATGAATGGTTCTTGCGTTTTCGCTGATGGTACGCGTAATCGTTTGACGAATCCACCAGGTGGCATATGTGGAAAATCGGAATCCTTTTTCGTAATCGAATTTTCTTGCGGCGGTCATTACTCCGAGACATCCGCTTTGAATAAGATCGTCGATATCCATACCTCTACCTATGTATTTTTTTGCGACGGACACCACCAAGCGAAGATTTGCCGTTACCAACTTGTCAAACGCCTCGTCGTCACCCTCGCGAATTCTTTTGCTTAATTCTTTTTCTTCGTCAGCCGTCAGTAGCGGAACTTTTCCGATCGCGCTTAAAAATATTCTTATAGAATCGTCGGACGGAACGGCTACCGAATCGTCCTTTTCTTCGTTTTCGATAATAAGAATATGCTGTTTGTCGAAATATTCGTACGCGTTTTCGATTTCGCTTTTGGACGCGTCGCAACCGACTGCGAGCGCTCTGTTTATTTCGTCCACGGTAAGAACGCCTTTTTTCTTACCGATCTCGGTCAGTTTTGAAAGCGTTTTATCTATCAATATTTTGCGATCAGTAGTCATCCGAACCTCCCGCTTTTATTTGTCTGAGTTGCTCGTCGATTTTCATGATTCTTTTCAAACACTCCAAATCTTTCGATTGCTCGTATTCTTTTGCCGCGGCGGCTTTTTCGTTTTCGAGATATTCTCTTTTTACTGCCGTAACGCACGACAAAAACTTTGCTTTGCCGTCGCCGTCGAGGAATTCATAATTGACGAGTTTTACCGCGTTTTGATCGTCCAAAACGGCGAATAAAGACGAAGGGTAACATTTCTCGCCGTTTTTATGACATTTTATTATATATTCGTACGTTTTTCTCAAAAAATCCTCTTTTAGATAAGGATAAATATCGACGTCGATATCGGCATAATCGCAATTATGCAACAAACTCGCTATAACGAACAAAGCTCTTTTATCTGCGACCGTTTTGCTTGCGTTTTCCTTGCGAATTTCGGCTTTTTGTTTTTCTGCCGAATCGGCGGCTTTTTCCGTTTCAATTCCCAATTGTTTTAATAAAGTTTCCTTGGAATAACCCGTATTTTTGATTACGACGCGCATATATTCTTCTTGTTCTACGGGGTTGTCCAATTTTCCGATTATACTCAAACATTCTATGGCATACCGAGATTTTCCGTCCGGAGCGTTCAAGTCGTATTTTTGCGCTGCATGCTCCAATTTATATTCGGTTAGCGTAAGAGCCTCGTCAATGAGCTTGCGGTACGCTTCGACTCCTCTCTGTTTTATCAAATCGTCCGGATCGAGTCCGTCGGGTAATCTTATTACTTTGACGTTAAGCCCCGCGTCGCGAAGAATATCCAACCCCCTAAGCGTTGCTTTTTGTCCTGCAGAATCGCCGTCGTAGCTGATATAAACGTTGTTACAGTAATTTCGAATAAGTTTTGCCTGCGCAAAAGTCAATGAAGTCCCCATACTCGCTATCGCCGTATCAAATCCTGCTTTGTGCAACATTATTACGTCCATATAACCTTCGGCGATTATAATATTGTTTATTCCTTCTTTTTGTTTCTTTTTTTTGACGAGATTTAAAGCGAACAACGTTCTGGATTTGTCAAAAATAGGAGTGTTGGTCGAATTCCTATACTTAACCGCTATATGCGTGCTCGGATTGAGTAAACGACCGCCGAAAGCCACCACTTCTCCTAATTGATTCACTATGGGAATAATCAAACGTTGATTAAAAACATCGTACGGTCCTGACGCGCTGACTTCGACTATACCGGCAGTCTTCATTTCCTCTATCGTATAACCCTCTTTAGAGAGATAATCGATCATTTCCCTGCCGTTTATACTGTATCCCAACGCAAATTTTCGAGCCAAACTTACGTTTATTTCTCTGCTTTTCAAATAACTTCTCGCCTCGGCGGCTTCGGGTTTAAAAAGATTATCGTAATAATGTCGACCGGCTTTTAACATAAGCGACAACAATCTGTCTCGTTTTTGCGGATCCAATTCGTTTTCGCGAGCTTTGTATCCTGACTCCGGGACTGTAAAATTAACTTCCTTTGCAAGCATTTTAACCGCGTCCCAAAATTCAATGCTTTCCATTTTTTGAACAAACGTAATTGCGTTTCCGCTTTCCTTGCAACCGAAACAGTGATAGAATTGTTTTGCCTCGTTAACCGCGAAAGACGGATCTTTTTCATGATGAAAAGGACAGCACCCCCAATAGGTCCCGCCTTTTTTCTTTAACGGAACGTATTTCGAAATAACTTCGACCACGTTCAATTTAGAAAGTAATTCGTCATACCACTCTGTTGCCAACTTTTCTTTTTCTGCCTCGCTTAAACCTTGCTCCAACTTTTAGGGATAGTTATATCTTCGTATACTTTGACGGCGAATTGATCGCTCATCATGGAAATATAATCGCAAACTTTTTGTTCTTTTTCGCCGATATTGTTTTTTATTTCCTCGGGCAAAACGTCAAAATGATTGTAAAAATATTCGTACAAATACTTAATCATGTCGACAGCCTTATGCTCTTCGCTTTTCGCGATCGGAGAACGATACACGTTATCGAACATCCATTCTCTGAGTCCGGCGATATTTTCCTTTGCCTCTTCCGACGGTTCTACGAAATTTTTTCCGTAACTGTTTTCCAACACGTCCATGATCATGGAATCTATGCGTTTACCGTGATATTCTCCGAAATATTTACGATACTTCAACGGAATATCTTCATTCGAAATTACGCCGGCGCGAACCGCGTCGTCTATATCGTGATTGATATACGCTATTCTGTCGCTCCACGCAACGACGTGTCCTTCCAGCGTCATCGCGTTGCCTTTGCTCGTATGATTCAAAATTCCGTCCCGAACTTCGAACGTAAGATTCATTCCTTTACCGTCGTATTCGAGATAATCGACCATTCTAAGCGATTGTTCGTTATGCGCGAAATGTGTAAAACACGACAACGCGCGTTCTCCCGCATGACCGTACGGAGTGTGTCCCAAATCGTGTCCCAGACTGATTGCCTCGGTAAGATCTTCGTTAAGTCGCAACGCGCGCGCAATGGAACGAGCAATCTGACTGACTTCGAGCGTATGTGTTAGTCTTGTCCTGTAATGATCGCCTTCCGGCGACAAAAAAACTTGCGTTTTATGCTTCAATCTGCGAAACGCCTTACAATGTATTATTCGATCTCTGTCGCGCTGATATTCCGTGCGCATTGGACTGGGAGAAATTTGTTTCATTCTTCCTTTTGAATTTTTCGATTTTGCGGCATAAGGAGATAATAAAACTTCTTCCGCATGATAAATATCGCTTAGATAGTCGTTCATTCGAACCTCCAGGATTTGTCAATAGACGCGACAAGAACCAACAATTTCCTACCTAATGTATATTATCGCAGATTTTTGAAAAATGCAAGCGTTTCTATCGTTTTTTTGAAAAAATATGCAAAAAAATTTGTATAAACTTATTTTTTGCCGCTCTTTAAATAAAAATACCTCGCTGTCCTCTTGACTATTGACTTCAAAGCAAAATATCAACTCGAAAATTAAAGAAAATCGTCGGTTATTTTACGATATTTCAAGCAAAAAAACAGCTTTTAAGCTTTTTTGATAGAGCGTCATGATTCGACATTGTTCGCAACTCATACGCACTTGTCTTTACGGTTTATTCCGAAAACATTGCATAACTATTTCTTTTCGCGAAACGACTACTATCAAGCGCAAAGACGATCGTTATTTTTATGTATAAAATTTACGTTTTATCCGAATCGACCGAATTCTCGACGATTCGAGATTCGCCTTCCGCCGAATCATCGTAGACGTCCGATTTACCGTTATCGCCTTTTTTCGATTTCAGACGACGCAAAAAATCGGATATATAAGTTTTGAAATTCTTACATATCAAAATTGCGGAAATACCAAGCGAATATGCAAGCGAGATTATGCCGTTGACAAAGAATTCCGCCCACTCGTTGTCAATATTAACCATCGAAAAATGCAAAGCAGCTAAAGCGCAAACAAAAATCACGATATAAAAATAATTGCGCAAATAATATTTTTTTGCATCGGAATTAAACGCATATTTATAAACCACATGCGGTTCGATAACGTGACATACCGTTAAATTTGTTATTATGGTTGCGACTATTACTCCGACGACGGCAAATTCCTCTCCTCTCCAATACTTAAACAGATAAACGAAAGCTATCGAAAGTACGACGTTCAAAACGCCTTCCAACAAAGGCTTCCATCTGTCGTAATAAAAAACGCCGGTTGCGTCTCGAAACAACCCCACCGCCGATTTCATAAACTGAATGAAATAATTAACGGTAATTATTATAGAAACCCATTTGCCCATAATAAGCGAATCGCCGAAAAACAAAGCTATAAGATTGTCTATTACCGAATAATATCCCAAAAAGAAAATTATTCCGAGTATAAAGCCGAAACAATGCATTAAATCGCAATATTTCATCGCGGTGGCTTTGTCTTCTTGCACGCAAGCGTGACCGATAACCGACGTAAGCGGCGTAAAAAACAACGTCAAAACGCCTGTTAACGCAACCATAATCGTCGTATAATTCGTATATTTTCCCAAAATCGCGATTCCGATAAAAGCCGAAATTATAACGTTATCCGCGGTACTTACGAGCGTCCAGCCTATTTTGTGCCTCAACATCGCTTTTATCTTTTTGGATACTTCTTTTTTTCTTTGAGCATCGATGCGATGCTTGCACTTCATTATCTCGGAATATTTCCCTCGCGCTATGATCTCGGTCGCAAGCCATTGCAACGACACGGACACAAGCCGGCACACCAGATACCAGACAAAGGATTTAGTTAAATACAAGACGATTATTTGCGAACCGCTTTGAACCAATGTTCCGAGCGAAGAAATTATCGTCGTGATATAGTTGTTTTTATACGCGTTTATTAGCGATGTTTTGGAACTGAAAATATAAGTGACTACTACGGAAACGAGCATTACGGCAAACGTAAAATACAAATCGACGCCGGCGCTTTGGTAATCTTTTGCGAGATAAGGCAAAAACGGCATAAGTGCACAACCGCCGAGTAAAATTATACCGCCTATCAGCCAATATAACTTCTTGAACAAGCCGTAAAGAGCGGAAATTTTTTCTTTATCGTCCTCGACGATCGGTTTATACATGCAAAAAGTAATGGCACTACCTACTCCGAGTTCCGTTACCGACAAAAAATCGAGCAACGACGCATACAAAGAATTTAATCCGTTTACTTCGTTGCCGACATATTTTATAAGAAATCTTCTTGCCAATACGTTAACTGCAAAAAGCACTATTTTGAACAATATCGAAACCGATACATTAAGCAATCCGCGTTTTTTATCCATCTACCTTTTTCTCGTTACTTTTCTAATTTTTTTCACAAAAACAATCAGCCTGCAAAAACAATACGAAACATTCAATTCTCTCGAAATTTGCTTAATTGTTTTTACGTCGCCGAACAAATTGATATATCTGTTCACGATCAACGCTTTCTTTTTTAAATTTTTAGAATATACTTTCAATTGCGTTCTCGTCCAACACAACGTTCCTTGCGGATTTTTGATAAAAATACTTTCTCCGCTTTTGGTAAGTCCGTCTTCGAGATAATCGCAAATATAAATAACTTCGCTAAACCAACGAATATAATACCCGTCCAAAGCTATAAGATTTATTACCGTTTCTTCGGTTATGAAATTTTCGCCTTCGAATTCTGGAAAGGGATATTTTTTCAACACATCGGTAAAATAAGCTTCCGCTTTATCGCCGCAAAGATCGTATTTTTCTCTTTCGGTATTTTTTGCGTCGATATATTTTTTGCCGTCGCCCGCGCCGCCTATTCGCCTGTCAGCCGAATAACCTCTCAATCCGGAAATACCCATCCATTTTTTTGATCCGTCAAGCGTGCCTTTCCATAAATAAAGCTTTTCTATCGCGTCGTCCAGCAAATAATCGTCCGAATCGACAATGAAAAACAACTCGCCGCGAGCCATTTTTACTCCGCGGTTGATAGCTCTGTGTTTTCCGCCGTTTTGCTGTTTTACGTAAATTATTTTGAACGGATTTTCGTTTTTGGTTATTTCCGAAAAGTATTCTTCGGTATTATCGACGCTTCCGTCATCTATCACTATCCATTCAAAATTTTTATTTGTTTGAGATAAAAGCGATTTATATAATTTATCTATTATATATCCTCTGTTATAAGTAGGCGTAAATACCGTAATCATAATGAATCAATATCCTTAATATAATCTACCGCGGCGTTTTACGGTAATCGGACTACCGACAAATCGAAACGGTTTGCGATTTTCTATCTTTTATTTTTTCTGCTAAACCATTTAAACGTTTCGGACACGGCTTTTGTAAAACCTTCGTATTTTTTTAGCGTATTGAATTTAGCCAAACGAGCTGCAAACGTTTTCGGCAAAACTTTCTCGTATTTTTGAGTCAGTTCGATTCTGTATTTATCTTCGTCCGACAACCACGAACCGTCAAAATGATGAATACATAAAGTATTTTCGGTTATTTCCGTTTTTTTGGTATCGAAATCCTTGGGCGAAAGATAATCGCTCGGTAGAAAAGTAAATCCGTTCACCGTTTGAAAAGCGTTATTCCGAACAAAACCGCGTTTTACGCACGCATCGGTTATTCTAACGACGTTGGTGGTCAAATCGAACTTTCCGTCTTCTCGCAAAAAATGCAGTTTTTCGTATTCATCGAGAAATTGCCTGATTGTCGGATTTCCTTTTTCACTCGCGATGAACGCGGTCGAAATATAATTCGTCGATTCGAACCCGGCAACCGCTCTGTATTCCAACAAACAGTCAAGCGGCTTTATTACTTCTACGTCGGTGTCCATATAAATGCCGCCGTAATCGTACAACGCTTGCAATCTTACCACGTCCGCTACAAACGCCCATTTTTTTGCTTCGAACGCTTCTTTCGAATATGCGTAACGATTAATGTCGAAATTGCTTTCGTTCCATTCCGAAAATTCATAATCGGGGCAATTCTTTTTCCAGCTTTCTATACACTTTAAAACAATTCCCGACTTCGGTTGCCCGCCGAACCAACAATAATGAATAATCTTCGGTATCATAAAATCTCCTTTGATTTCAAGAGCAATGAACTTTTCTTACCTGACAATATAAACGGTATAAACGCATTATAGCTTTGACTCGACAAAATTTTTTCTTTTTTGCGGAATTAAGTATCATTTTATCCAAACTCCACATTTTATCCGTATAATAGTCCTGTATTGCCACATCAAATTCGTCGTCGTTTACGAGATTGAAAAAGGTTTTTTTGTCCAACTTTCCGTTATAATATTCGTTTTTCAAACATGCGACGAAATACAACAATTTTTCTGTATTTATTTGCTTTTTACAATAGGGAATCTCTTTGAATCGCGGCATGCTTTCTATCGTTTCGAACAACTTTTTCGATCTCCGCCACAAATCTTTTTTATAAGTATTTACAATCGAAGTCGGATTATATCTGTAATAATATTTATAAGTGTCGATAACTTTGACTCGCTTTGCAAACATTAACATGCAAACGGTCATCTGATAATCTTCGCCGAACGAAACTTCCTCCGAACAATATTCGGCGCACTGTTTTACGAGAGAAGCGCGACTCAATTTCGTCACTCTGTTATTTGATATAATTTTATCTCGACTTCCCTTGTCGTTAACGCAACGAGAATACAATTCGTCATTGCAATCATATGTTCCCGGCTCCAAAAAATTGGTTCTCACCTTGCTTATTTCGCCGTTTTCCCAATATCGCGAAAAATTCTCGCAAACCATATCCGTATCATCCGACATATTAGCGTACAACTCGGATAGATAATCCTTTTCAGCCAAGTCGTCGCCGTCTATGAAACAAATATATTCGCCGACCGACAAGCGCACGCCTTCTTTCCATGCCGAAACCAAGCCTCCGTTCTCTTTGTGAACGACTCGAATCCTTTTGTCTTTCAACGCGTATTCGTCGCATATTTTGCCGCTCGAATCGGTCGAACCGTCATCGATCAAAAGCAACTCGAAATCTTCGTAAGTTTGTCCGAGCATGCTTTCGATACATTCGGCAACATATTTTTCTATATTATAAACAGGAACGATTATGCTTATCAAACGTACATCCTCCGTATCTTTTTTATATAATTCGCAACAATAAAGAATTCAAGATTCCGCCAATTCCGAATATTCTTTTTCTCTGATTTTCGCTTGATTTTCTATACAATACGAACTGCGCTCAAAATCCGATTCGTCTTCGCTACCTCTTTCAAAATTCGACTGCTCCGACAATTCATTCACCCACGCGTTCTTATCGAGCGAAATTCTTTTTGCTCGTTTGTTTATTATTATTTCATCGGTAACGGAATCGGACGCTATAACGTTCAAACCATTCGCCTGCGCTTCCACGGCAACGATGGGCAACCCCTCGTAAAGCGACGGCAAAACAAACAAATCGAACGCATTATAAAGTTCGGCTGCGGAGAACGAATCGTCTGCGACAATAACGAAATTTGTCAAGTTTTCGCTTTTTATAAAAGCTTCGATTTCGTTTTTCATCGCTCCGTGTCCTTTTAGAATCAAACGCATATTCGGCTTGCAACGGATAACTTCCTTAAAAACATTCAATAAAAACAATTGATTTTTTTGTTCAGAAAAACGCCCGACATGTCCTATTACACACAAATCCAAAGAAATATTATAAAATTTTCTAACAGTTTCTCTTTTATCCGCATCAAACTTATACGCTTCGCGATCGATAGCGTTATAAACGATTTTATCGGCATTTTCACCCAAAACGCTTCTTGCCGCGTATTGCGAACAAGTTACCGTTTCGTCGCAATATTTTTTAATTTGTTTTCGTGCGTATCTTATTAAGAAACCTTTTTGCGAACAAGTATTATGAACATGAAAAATCACTTTCGCACCGCTTTTCTTTGCTTCCCTACAGTACGCGTATCTCAATGCGGACGGCGAATGAACTTCTACTATGTCGTATTTGCGCGTCCTAAAAAACTTGCGACGTTCGCGAATATTCTTAAAAGGATTTTTACCGAAAGGACAAATTTTATAAATATTGCCGCCCAGAGCCGTGATTTCTTTTTCGTAATAGAGATTTTCGGCAACGTCCAACACGAGAAAGTCGAACTGAATCTTCGTTCTGTCTATATGACGATAATAATTCATCACGACGGCTTCCGTTCCGGCATTATTCAAACCGGATATTACGTTAAGCACTCGTATCATTTTTCTTTCGCCTCTTCGAATATTTTACGATATAGCTTTTCCATCTCGCCGACGTTGTCTTTCCAATCGTACACTTGCTTAACTCGTTCTCTACCGGCGATACCCATTCGAACTCGCAACTCCTTGTCTTTCAAAAGCTTAAGCGTATTATCCGCGATTTCGTCTATGTTTCCTTTTTTTGCTATAAAACCGGCGTCACTTTCGTCCAAAACTTCTACGAATCCTTCGGCGTCGCTGACTTGAACGGGTATTCCGCAAGCCATCGCCTCCACGGCAGCCACTCCGAAAGACTCGCTCAAACTGTTGCATGCGAATATATCGAATCTATTGTATATTTCGGGAAGTTTACCGTTTTCGACATAACCGCAAAGTTTGACCTTATCCGACAAACCCGATTCGTCGATCAATTTCTGCAATTGGTCGCGCTGTTCGCCTCTGCCGTAAATCTCGTAACGCAGATTGCGAACGATATTATCCGAGCCTTCGCTTTTTAAACGCCGAACCACTTCGCCGAATGCTTTTATCGAATCGGAAATTCCGTATACGGGCAACAAAGTTTTTACCGTACCCACTGTAAATTTGCTTTCGTCTCTGATTCCCGATAAAGGCTTAAACAATTCGGCGTCTACGCCGAAAGGCGTTATAAAATACGTTCTGTCTACAAAACGACGAGCTTGTTCCGCCATACAATTGCTCGTAGACGCGACGTACTTATAAAATTTAAGATTCTTTTTTATTACAACGGCGTTGAATTTATTCTTATACGGGTACAAATACACGTCGCTTCCCCATATGTTCAAAAGTGCGTTTTTTAGCTTAGCTCGACGACCGAGCGTCCCGTAACCGCTCGCATAATGAACGTTTACCACGTCGAATTTTTCTTTTTTTACGATGCGCTTCAACTGACAGGCATTCAGATAATATCCGAACCCGGACGCGTGTTTAAGAAATAATAATTTAACGCCGTCGTCGTATGCGATATTTACGCTCGGTCGATGGTCGTTGCAAGATATTACCGTCACGTCGTGACCTCGACCGTTCATCGCGTTTGCCCATCTCATCGTGTGAACGTTGTTTGCTGCGGACAATAAACAAATCTTCATTTCGTCAATCCCTGCCGTAAATATCTCTCGTATAAATCTTGTCGACCGAATCTTTCAGTTGCTCGTCCAATCTGTTAGCGACGATTACCTTTGATTTCGACTTAAATTCGGCTAAATCGCGTACAACCTCACAACCCGAAAACGTATCGTCGGGAAGCGTTGGTTCATATATACATACTTTTACTCCGCGCCTCAACAATCTCGAAATAATACCCTGAATCGCGCTCTGTCTAAAGTTGTCCGAGCCGGATTTCATTGTCAATCTGTAAATTCCGACAGTCGAATTTTTATCTTGTCCCGATTCTAGTAAATTAACGATTTCGCAAGTTATAAATTCTTTACGAGTTTCGTTGGCTTGAACGATCGCGCTTATCAAATTCTCCGGAACGTCCTTGTAATTCGCCCTTAACTGCTTAGTGTCCTTCGGCAAACAATATCCGCCGTACCCGAACGAAGGATTATTATAGTGATCGCCTATTCTCGCGTCCAAACCTATGCCTTCGATTATGGATTTTGTATCGAGATTTTTCGTTTCGCAATACGTGTCGAGTTCGTTAAAGAAAGAAACGCGCAACGCCAGATATGTGTTTGCAAACAACTTGACGGCTTCCGCCTCCGTCGCACGCATGATAAGCGTCGGAATATTATCTTTGATCGCCCCTTCTTGCAATAAAGAAGCAAATCTTTCGGCTTTCGGTTGCATTTCTTCCGCTCCGAAAGGAATTCCTACGATGATTCGAGAAGGATAAAGATTATCGTAAAGAGCTTTGCCCTCCCGTAAAAATTCGGGCGAAAAAAGTATGTTTTTATAATTATATTTAGTCGCAACGCTTTCAGTATAACCAACCGGCGTAGTGGATTTTATCACTATGGTCGCATTTGAATTCACCGCCAGCACAGCTTCTATCGCGCGTTCGACCGAACTTGTATCGAAATAATTTTTTTCGTCGTCGTAATTGGTCGGAGTGCTTATTATTACGAATTCCGCATTGCGATATGCTTCCGCGAAATCGGACGTCGCAGTTAAATTCAATTTTTTTTCGGACAAGTATTCTTCGATTTCTTTATCCGATATAGGCGAAATTCTTTTATTGATTTTTTCAACTTTTTCTGAAACGACGTCGACGGCAACGACTTCATTGTTTTGCGACAATAATATCGCGTTCGCCAACCCGACGTAACCAGCTCCGGCTACAGCTATTTTCGTCATGCTTTCACCTCGTCAATTACGTATTTTTTCTTTTTCTTAAAAACCTTCATTATGTTAATCGCGGTACAAAACAACGCGCCTACGGGGTTTATTCTTTCGCCTACGCGATACAGCCTATAATGATACTTTACGAGTTGCAATTTGCCCTGATGAGATAACGAACCTTTGCGAACGCGATATTCCGCCAACAATTCGTCCAAATAATAAGCGTCCGCAAATCTACGAACTTTAATCCACATCGCGTCGTCGTTACGCTTTTTGATAGATTCGTCTATCTGTACCAGTCCGACCGTTTCGGAGTCGTACATAACTGTCAAACAACCCAAATAGCAACAGCAATATTTCATCTGTTTTTTGGAAATTTTAGCAGGTCCTATAACCGTTTTTCCCAAACGAACGGATTTTTCGTCTATTTGTCTGTATTTAGTAAACGAAAATTTATATCCGTTGCTTACCATGAATGTAAGCTGTTTTTCGAGCTTTTCGGGCAACCATAAATCGTCGCTGTCGAGAAACGCTATCCATTTTCCCGAAGCTTCTCTCAACGCCCGATTTCTAGACGCCGCCGCTCCGCTGTTTGTATCGTTCACGAAAAGTCTGATTCTTTCGTCTTTATCGCAATAACTTTTTATGATCGACACGGAATTATCGGTAGAACAATCGTCTACGATAAGAATTTCCCAATTTCGATAAGTCTGCGCCAAAACCGAATTCAACGTCTCTTCGATAAATTTTTCGCAATTGTAATTCGGCATTATAATGGATACTTTTCCGTACATTTTTTACCTCTTAAGCACGGCACCGACTGTTTTAAACATCGTACCGATATCTCTCCAAAAACCTTGTTTGCGTAAAGCTTGCAAATTATACTCCATTTTTCCGGGAAGAACTTCGTTTATATACGTTTCGTCGACGTTTTCCGCATTTTCCAAAAGCATATCTTCGTCCTTATACTTAATACTCGCCAGACTTGTCACTCCCGCCGGCAACAAAAGCGTCGCTTTCATTTCGTCGGTATAAAATCCTACGTATTCCGGAACTTCGGGACGAGTTCCGACAAAAGTCATGTTACCAAAAAAAACGTCGATAATCTGACTGAGTTCATCCACTCTGATTTTGCGAATTTTACGCCCGATTCTCGTAATTCTGTCATCGTCCGAAACGGTTACATGACTGCCTTTATCCGAATCGACATACATGGTTCTGAATTTGTGAATACGGAATATTTTGCCGTATTGCGTAACTCGTTCCTGTCTATAAAAAACAGGTCCTTTACTGTCTGCCTTTATCGCTATCGCAAGAATCAAAAACAACGGCGAAAGCAATATCAACATAAAAAAAGACACAGCTATATCGAATATTCTTTTCCAAAACAGCGAAAAATTCTTTTTTCTAAGAATTTGCCAATATTCACGCACCGCGTCGTTTTGCATATCGGCAGGTATTTTGTTCCATTTTTTAATCAACATACAAATAATCAGCAACTATATTCTTATAGTTTTCTATAACATATTCTATCTCTTCATCGGTCAGACAGGTATGAAGAGGAAGCGTGATTTCATTTACGAATTGCGCATACGCGTTGGGATAATCTTTAATATCGAATCCCAAATTCTTGTATGCGGTATGCATGGGAAGCGGTTTGTAATGAACGTTGCACGCTATGCCCCGTTCAGCCATACGCATAATAATCTCATTACGTTGAGAAGCGGTTATATTCGGCACGCGAGTTATGTACAAATGCCCGGACGAGCTGTATTCGTCGGTATAATGCTGCAATACCTTGATTCCGAGCGGTTTGAACGCGTTATCGTAACGTTCTATAATCTCGCGTCTGCGTTCCAATATTCGTGTATAACGTTTAAGCTGCGACGATCCCATAGCCGCAGCAACATCGGTCATGTTGCATTTGTACCAAGTTCCGATAATATCGTATTCCCAAGCTCCAAGCCGCGTTTTTGCGAGAGCGTCCTTATTTTGCCCGTGCAAAGAAATCAATTGCAACTGCTTGTAAACGTTATCGTCGTCTATTCCGTCGATGTGATTCCAAGTAAGCGCGCCTCCTTCTCCGGTTGTCAGATTTTTAACCGCATGAAAACTGAACGCCGAAAAATCGGCAATTGCGCCGCTTTTTTTACCCAGCCGTTCTGCTCCGAGCGAATGCGCCGTATCCGCCAAAACAACTGCTCTGCCTATCGCTTTTTGAATTTCGTTATTTGGCCGAAACAAATCTTTCTTTCGGTTTACTATTTCGAAAATTCTGTCGTAATCGCACGGAACGCCGCCCAAATCTATCGGAATCACTGCTTTCGTCTTGGGCGTGATTGCTTTTTCCAACGCGTCGTAATCCGCCTCGAAACTATCCTTTTGAGTGTCCACGAGAATAACTTTCGCGCCAACGTGACAAACGACGGAAGCCGTTGCCGTATATGTATATGCGCAAGTGATCACTTCGTCCCCTTCTCCTATGCCAAGGACTCGCAAAGCCATTTCCGCACACGCCGTTTGAGAATTAAGACAAACGCAATTAGGCGAGCCTACGAATTCCGCTATTTCTTTTTCAAAATTTTTAACCCTCGGACCGGTAGTAATCCATCCCGAACGCAAAGCTTCGCTCACTTCTTGAATCTCTTGCTCGGATATATCCGGAGGGGAAAATTTGATAATCATTAAACACCATCCTTGAATTTATATACTCGCGAAGCTCGTTATATTCCCAAAAGAACAAAAAAAATTTTCTTCAAACGCCGTCAGTTTCCAAAACGATTTTTTAAAATAACAAAAGAAAAACGAACAAACGGAAAGTTCACGGTATAAACAGTACATACTCACAAGTCTATTATATACCATTACGAATTAAAAAGCAATAGATAATGGGGATAGGAGACAAAATTTTTATTTAAACGCCAAAAAATCGATAAAAAAAGAATAATGTATTCACCGAAACGATAAGAAAAAAACGGCTACTCTGCCGTTTTTTTAACAAAAGATTATTTTATAACTGTAACATTATCAACGAACCGATACTGATAATCACGCCGAGAACGGTTTGCCACGACAATTTTTCGTTAAACGCTATCGCGCCGACAATTGCGGAAATAACCGTCGCGCCGCCGTTTATCAAAGCAAACAATATTACGGCGGAAATAAGCGGCGTTGCCATCGTTGCGAATTGGTTTATTATAAAAACCGCAACCGCAAGCAAAATTCCGTAAACGAATAAATTTTTTGGTAAAGCGGAATCGGCATCCGTTTTCGGGAAAACGGTAAAATCGTCTTCGCTACTCATGTTCGTGCCTTTTTTGATCGCATTCTTATAGCAAAGCTGTAACACGCCGAGAAAAATCAACAATACGACCACGCCCGAAGCAAAGGACACGAACGAGAACAACGACACGTTTCCGTTTTCGATGGTCATTCCAAACATTTTTTGCATGAGCATCGTCAAGCCGTTCATCAACAAAGACAACAAAAGCACGACAAGCGTTTTCCATGAAAATTTACCGAATACTTTTTTCGAATTGCTTATCAACAAATACGCGCCGACAAACAGCAACGCTATGCCTATCCATTGCCAATATTTCATCACTTCGTCATACAAAAACAAACTCGCTATTGCAGGAACCAAAAGACCTGCCGTGCCGAATATAGAATTCAGCACCATGGTACCAGTTCCCAACGCATACAAAGAACACATGCAACATATCGCAAGCGCAACTCCCGAAATAACCGCAAACATTATCGTGGTTCCGAGTTCGGGTACGGTCGAACCGGAAAACAAGCCTATGCAAAACAGAACGAGCGCCAATATAGCAGCAAAACCTTGATATAACGTCGTATATTTAACGTAGCCTATCATGTTCGACGGCACATTGCTCGACGCTTTTTTCGTAAATAAACTTTGCACGACGCGCATGCACAATATAATCGCTATATATATCCAAACCATAGTTAAATTAAGTCCTAATTATATTTTAATAAATTTAAGCCTGTTCTTAATCCGATTAAGAACGCAGAGAGATTTGATCGATTATAATTTTACACATTCGCCGGCAGCGACCTTAACTTTGTTTCCGCTTAAATTAAGATAAACGTCGATATCGGAATGATTGTAAACGATCTTTTCGTCGACCGAAAATTCCAGATTATCGAAAGCTCTTACGTAATCGTATATTTCGCCGTTCGTAGCGTACCATACGTCGTCGCGATTGCCCGCCTTTTCGGCAAATTCCT
>CAZQAC010000029.1:0-21688 GCA_964591125.1 uncultured Lachnospiraceae bacterium | reverse complement strand
ATCTCTGCATTATTTATTGTATAAATGCCATAAGTGCGGAGCGGAATTTACCATGCTCGGAAAGAACGACGAGATTCGCTGTTCGGCATGCGGAAACGGGGCGAAGATAGACGATTCTTATACGTTAACGCCGTTTGATTCATCTTGCGTTATCTCTTTGACTCAAACGGATTGGTTTAATCGAATTCGAGAAAGCGTAAAGAATGAAGTCAGAAGCGAGGGCTATTCGTTTTCGGCTGATGTCGAACTCGGAGAACTTCCGAAATACGACATGTTAAAAGGTTCCGATACTTCGATTAAATGCGGTTCCGGGTTGCTTACGATAAACGGTTCGGGTCTTACTTACGACGGCACGCGTAACGGTGAAAAATTCTGTTTTCATATTCCGAGCGCAAATTTGCCCACTTACGGAATGTGTACGGATTTATCGAGATTTTATACTTTTTATAGGGGAGAATTTATGGAATTTTATCCGAAAACCCCGTGTACCGAAAAATTTATTCTGGCAACGGAAGAAATTCATCGTATGAACGGCGGTGCTTGGCAGGATTTTAAGTTCGCTAAATAATTCGTCGCCCGTTGTGATGTTGATTTAAGATTGTTTGGTAAGCCTCGTTTTTTGTGACGGAGAACGGGGCTTTTTTGTATTTTTACGGTTTATGGCGTTTTTGCGATGGAAAAAGTTTATGTTCGTGATATGTCGTTTTCGGATTCTTAGTCCGAATATTTCGAAAAATTTCTTTATTTAAATCCGTTTATGTCTCTTTTTATGTTGTTAAATAATTCAAATTGCTCTTTTGTTCGGCTACAACACTTGACAAATGTGGATAACTTTTTTATAATAATAAAATGACGGATTTAAATACTCTCGAAAGCGCGGTCGACAGAGCGCTGAAATATTATCTTAAAGGAACCGAACGCATTGCCGTCGGAGTTAGCGGCGGCTTGGATTCGATGTGCCTTTTGTCTGCGCTTTGCAAATTTTATTCCAAAAGCCGAATTTTATGCGTGCACGTACAACACGGAATAAGAGGCGCTCAAGCTTTACGCGACGCGGAATTCGTAGGCGAGTTCTGTAAGAATAACGGAATCGAATTTTTACGTTTCGACATAGACGTTCCCGAATCCGCCAAAAAGAATAAACGCAGTATCGAAAGCGAGGCTCGCGAATGTCGGAGATCAATTTTTTCGTCGCTCGTGTCAAGCGGAAAAGCGGACGTAATCGCGCTCGCTCATCATGAGTCGGACAGAATAGAAAGCGTTTTGATGCATGCGTTACGCGGTTGCGGAACGGGAGGACTTGTAGGAATGAAAGAATTCGACGGTTATCTGTTCAGACCGTTATTGAACGTTTCGAAGTCCGAAATTCATCGTTATGCTCGCGAAAATCGAATAAGCTGCGTGGTCGACGATACTAATTTCGATACGAAGTATTTGCGGAATTTTTTAAGAATCGAAGTTTTGCCTCTTCTCGGCTCGAGATACGATCTTTCTTCGCTCGTTACTTTGTCTCGACTTGCGGAAGAAGACGAGCGTTTTATAAATTCGCTTTTGGAAGAAGACGCTTTTGTCGTAGGTTCGGACGAATGTTCGGTAAAAGAGGACAAGTTGGCGACGGATTACGCGTTGTCGTCGAGGTATGTAATACGTGCGGCGAAACGAGCCGGATTGAAAACCGATCTCGAAAAAAAACACGTGGACGCGATTTTGGACATGCCGAAGTTGCTGAACGGCAAAACGATCGATTTGCCGGGTGGATACAAGTGCGTCAGAGATTACGGTCGTGTTACTATATATAAAGAAAAAGAGCGGGTGGATGACGTTACCGATTTCGTTGTGGGAATAACGCCTTTTTCGACGGGATATATTTGCGTAACGCCGCAAGAAGAGAAAAAAACGGACGGAGTTTTGTTTTTCGATCGGGATAAAATGCCGAACGACGCGATCGTAAGATTTCGTAGAGAAGGAGACGTTTTTGCTCCCTACGGCGGCGGAACGAAAAAATTAAAAAAATATTTAATCGATAAAAAAATCCCCGGCAGAAAAAGAGATTTTTTGCCTCTCGTATGTTCGGGAAATAAAGTGCTTGCGATTTGCGGTGTCGAAATTTCGGAAGAAATAAAAATCGACGAAAATACCGTTAATCCTATGCAAATAAAATATAAAGAGGAGTGACCGAAATGGAACTAAAGACAAACGTTTTGTATTCGAGAGAAAGACTTGAAAAAAGAATTGCGGAGTTGGGAAACGAAATCGTTGCGGCTTATCCGCACGACGATAAACCGATTATATGTTTGTGCGTACTGAGAGGAGCGGTTATGTTTTATTCCGACCTCATGAAATCCATTAAGGACGAACGCGTGGTTTTTGATTTTATAACTCTTTCGAGTTACGAATCGACCGGTACGACGGGAAAAGTTAAACTCGTGCAGGATTTGAGGAGCGACGTTAAAGGAGCGCACGTTTTGATCGTGGAAGACATTGTGGATTCGGGCTATACGTTGCAATATCTTAAATCGTACTTCGCCGATAAGGAAGCCGAGGACGTAAAAGTAGTTACGTTGCTTGATAAACCTTTGGGCAGAAAAATAGATTTTAACCCGGATTTTACGGCGTTTGTTCTCGAACGCAACGCTTTTATAATCGGTTACGGTTTGGATCTCGATCAAAAATACCGCAATATAGATTGCATTATGGAAGTAGTCGAATAAATGGAATCGATTCGAGACCGTTTAATAGCGGAAGGCGAGCGATTGGACGATTTACAGGCGAACGGTTTGTATATAATTCAAAATCCGAATGAGTTTCGGTTCGGTTGCGATGCGGTGGAACTCGCCGATTTCGTGACGGGTGGCGCTCGCGATTACGTAGCCGACCTCGGCAGCGGCAGCGGAATTATTTCCATTTTGCTTGCCGGGAAAAAAAGCATGCGCGTTACTGCGGTCGAAATTCAGCCGCGGATGGCGGAAATGTCGAGGCGCAGCGTCGAATACAATTCGCTTCAGGATAAAATAGAAGTCGTGAATCTTCCCATGCAGCAATTCGCTTCTCAAGACAGAGAGGGTGTTTATTCGATAGTCGTTTGCAATCCACCCTATCGGAAAATAGGAAGCGGAGAGCGCCAGTCGAGCGATTCCGTAGCGATAGCGCGACATGAGATTTTCGTTACGTTTGAAGAGGTTGCCGAAACGGCTTCCAAATTACTGAAGTGCGGCGGAGCGTTTTACACCGTCAATCAGTGCGAACGTTTGGCGGAAGTCATCGCCGATTGCAAGCAGAACAGACTCGAACCGAAAATTTTGCAAATTCTTACGCCGTCCGACAAAAAGAAACCTCATATATTTTTGCTTAAATGTATCAAAGACGGCAAAGAAGGAATTATCGTCGAGAAAGAACGCGTCGTCAGATTGACTGTATAAGGAGTTGAAATGTTGTATTTTGTCGCAACGCCGATTGGCAATATTAACGAAATAACTTATCGCGCGGTGGAAGTTCTCAAAGACGTCGACGTTATTCTTTGCGAAGATACGAGACGAAGCAATGTCTTACTTGCTCATTACGGAATAAATAAGCCGCTTTTAAGTTATCAGAAATATAACGAAAGACAGCGAGTGAGCGAAGTTACGGAAAGATTGAAAAAGGGCGAGAACGTCGCGGTTATTTCGGACGCCGGAATGCCCGTTGTTTCCGATCCCGGACACGTTTTGTTGGACGAGGCGATCGCCGAAGGTTTGGAATATACGGTCGTGAGCGGTCCCTGTGCGGCTATAAACGCACTCGTGTTAAGCGGAATGGATGCGAGCGGGTTTTCTTTTGTGGGATTTCTTCCCGAAAAAAGAATAGATAAAGATAATGTCGTCAATAAATTTGTCGACGTTTGTACGACGTTGATTTTTTATGTTCCGTTATCCGACGTTGATAAGATATTGGATTATTTAAGCGAGAAATTAGGCGATCGTCGTTGTGCGCTCGTTCGCGAAATAAGTAAAAAATTCGAAGAAGTTATTCGCGGAACACTTGCTCATATGCCCGAATTCGTACACAAAGGCGAGTTCGTTTTGGTCGTTGAGGGCGCGAAAGACGAAAACAGAGAGCTTAACGCTTTGTCTGTAGAAGAACATTTGCAATTTTACATTGACGGCGGAACGGATAAAAAAGAAGCGATAAAAAAGGTCGCAAAAGACCGTAACGTTCCTAAATCCGAGATTTACGCGTTGGCGGTAAAAGGAAAGAAAGAGGAGTGAATTAATGGATACTGCAAAAAAAACGTGGGAAGATTCGTTGGCGATTCTCGAAACCGAAGCGAGCACGATTAGTTTCGATGTATGGATAAAACCGTTGGAAGTTATCGATATCGAAGACAATAAATTGGTTTTGCTCGCGCCTACGAGCGGAAACGTTTCGGCAATAAACAATCAATGGCGTCCGCTTATTCGCGAAGTCGTGCATAGAGTGAATCCTTTCGTCGACGATATAGAACTGAGATTGTTGGAAACGAACGCGCCTGCAGATAAGACGGTCGCTTCCGTCGTTCCGGAAGAAATTACGGAAGAAAAAAAAGTAAATAAATGCGGTTTTGACAGCGGAGTAATAAATCCTCGTTACACTTTTGATAATTTCGTCGTGGGAAAATGTAATCAGCTCGTCGTCGCGGCGGCAAAAGCCGTAGTCATCGCTCCCGGTCAGCAATATAATCCGCTTTTTATCTACGGCGGCGTAGGATTGGGAAAAACTCATATTATGCACGCCATAGGAAACGCGATTCGTAAAAACGATACGGCATTGAAAGTCATGTACATTTCGAGCGAAAAATTCGTCAACGAGTTTATCGAAGCGATAAGAAGCAATGGCGGCGCGGGCGAATTTCGCGATAAGTATCGTAACGTAGACGTCTTGATGATAGACGATATTCAGTTTATATCCAAGAAGGCGGGAACGCAGGAAGAACTTTTCCATACTTTCAACGATTTATGTCAGGCGAACAAACAGCTTATTTTTGCTTCCGATCGCGCGCCGAAAGAAATTCCGGACATAGAGGACAGGCTTCGTTCTCGTTTCGAATGGGGATTGATTGCCGATATTCAGCCGCCCGATCTCGAAACCAGAATAGCGATATTGCAAAAAAAAGCTCAGGCGGAAAAACAAATCGTGCCTCCCGAAGTGCTTAATTTCATGGCGGGGCGCATAGAGGGAAACATTAGAGAAATGGAAAGCATGTTAAATAAGGTGATTTTATTAAGCAAGCTTTACGATAAGCCCATTACTCTCGAACTCGCCGAAGAAACTTTTAAGGATTATAATCAACCTACGGAAGAAGCGATAGGCGCAGACGATATTATAGATTGCACTTGTAAATATTTTAACGTGACGAAAGAGGATTTGCTCGGTAAAAAAAGGGATAAAAAGATAGTCGAACCGCGACAGATCTGCATTTATCTGATTTCCGAAATGTTGCCGTTGCCGTTAACGTCGATAGGAAGTCTTATGGGTGGTCGCGATCACACGACTATAATGCACGCAAAAAACAAGATTGCCGGCGCAGTGGGAAAAGACGACAGATTTCGTGTGGCAGTGCATGATATAAGAGATTTGGTTTATAAAAAATAACGCGATAAACTACATAAGAAAAGGAGAAACAAATGTTTATACCGATATTATTGTTTATAACGGGGCTTGTATTGCTCGTTAAGGGCGGCGATTGGTTTGTCGACGGAGCAAGCGGAATAGCTCATCGATTTCGTATTCCCGAAATAATATTAGGCGCAACCGTCGTGTCGATAGGAACCACTCTTCCCGAGGTTATGGTTTCAGCGACGGGCGCGGTAACCGGACACGGCGAAATGGCTTACGGTAACGCAATCGGTTCTATTATTTGCAATACGGCGCTCATAGCCGCTTTGACCGTTGCGATAAAGCCCGGTAAAACGGACGGAAAGTCACTTATTGTTCCGGTAACGTTTTTCTTTGCGACGGCGTTGTTTTTTGTTGTCGTAGCATATATCGGCGGTGAATTTACGAGATTGACAGGTATGATTTTATTGGCGATTTTCGTTGCTTACATGATAACCACCGTTATGTCTGCAAAAAAACGAACGTCGCTCATGAAACCTGTGACGGAGGAGTCCTCGGACGCGGTTTCCGAACAAAATTCGAGTATTACAAGCGTTGTTTTTTGGATCGTGTTGCTTGCGCTCGGCGGGACGCTCGTCGCGGTTTTCTCGAGCGTGGGAATAGGGCTCGTTATTGTCGGAATAGCGATAATTTATTGCGTTATCGAAATATGGAATCAAAAAGACGGGCGAAAAGCTTTGCTTATTAAAGAGTTGATTTCACTCGTTGCCGGTGCGGCGGTAATCGCGATCGGCGCGGATTTGTTGGTCGATAACGGAACTTTGATAGCGGAAGGCTTGGGTGTTCCCGAATCGGTTATCGCGTTAACGTTCGTGGCGTTGGGAACTTCTTTACCAGAGCTGGTAACGGCTATTACCGCGTTGATTAAAGGACACGGAGCTTTGTCGCTCGGAAACATAATAGGCGCGAATTTATTCAATCTGGTGTTGGTTTGCGGCATTTCGGCAGCTCTTGCACCTTTCGGCGTGCCTTCGAGTGCGTCTATAGCGGGAATAAACGCAACTTTCCTGATAGATTTGCCGGTAATGTTGGCGGTAATGGCGATTTTGACTTTGCCTCCGCTTATAAAGGGTAAATTATCGAGGTGGCAAGGAATATTGCTCTTGTGTATATATGCTGCGTTTTGCGTATTTCGGTTTACGATATAGTAAAAAACGCGTATCTAAAGGAATATGTCGTAAAACATACGAAAATATTGCGCGGCATTATTGGCGTTTTAAGGAATTTTTAATAAAAAAGGGCGGTTTTATTAAAAAAACAAGGTTAAACACTTGACAAAATATTTTAAAGCAAGTATAATATTGCTCGAAAGTCAATTTTAGGAGAGTACAGTTATGAAAAAAGATATACATCCCGATTATCATGAGGTTACCGCTGTTTGCGCTTGCGGCGCAACTTTCGTTACGGGTTCGACCAAAAAAGGCGACGTTTTGAAAGTAGACGTTTGTTCGAAATGCCATCCTTTCTATACCGGCAAGCAGAAGCAGGCTGAAACGGGTGGACGTATCGATAAGTTTAATCGTCGTTACGCAAAATAATAGCGAAAAAAATCGATTTTTATACGGCCATGCCTCAGAAAGGCGTGGCTTGTTTTTTGTCGGTGGTTATGAAATGAAAAAATCAAACAAATCTAAAAGTCATCCGATAAGCATAGGCGGACAAGCTCTCATCGAAGGCGTAATGATGCAGGGCGGCGACGCCGTTGCAATGTCCGTTCGCACTCCGGACGGGAAAATAGTTACCGAGGCAAAAAGGAAAAAGCCGACGCCCAAGTGGATGAAAATACCCGTCGTTCGCGGCGTGGTTTCTTTTGTTTCTTCTTTGGTTACGGGAACGGATTGCATAATGAAAAGTTCTCAACAGGCTTTTCCGGAAGAAGAAACTCCGTCGGTCGGAGCAACTATATTCGCTACTTTTTTGGGCGTAATAATAGCCGTTGCGGCATTTATGCTGTTGCCGAGCTTTTTGAGCTCGCTTATAAGCGATTATATAATAGAGCTTAACGTTTTGGCTCATTCGCTTATAGAGGGGTGCCTCAGAATTGTTCTTTTCGTTTTGTATTTGCTGTTGGTTTCTAAGATGTCCGATATACGTCGTACGTTCATGTACCACGGAGCCGAACATCGTACAATCAATTGTTTCGAAAGCGGCGACGCCGTGATAGTGGAAAATGCGCAGAAATGTTCTACTCGCCATAATCGTTGCGGAACGACTTTTTTGTTTTTCGTAATGACGGTCAGTATTCTTGTTTTTTCGTTGATAAGTTGGCTTGTACAGCTTATTTTGGGCTATATGCTGAACAAATGGCTGTTGATGCTTATTCGGTTGTTATGTTTGCCGTTGGTTGCCGGACTCAGTTATGAATTATTGCGTTTTTTGGCAAAATATCCGAATAATAAAGTTGCTGCTTTGTTCCGTGCGCCAGGTTTGGCATTGCAACGACTTACTACGTTCAAGCCTGACGACGATATGACGGAGGTCGCGATAAAAGCTTTTACTACCGTATTAAAAATGAACGAAGATCCTTCTTATCCGGAACGCGAATTCGGCGAATATGTCGTAAGTGAAGTCAGAGAAGAAATTTCGGCTTTGTTGGAATCTCGCGGAAAAGACGTTTGCGACGGTGATTGGATTATTTGTTTCGTTACCGGATTAAAACGCGGAATGTTGGGCGAAAAACGTATTATAGACAAAGAAAGTTATGCGAAAATTTGCGAAATGCTCGAACGCAGATTAAACGGAGAACCTCTCGATTATATTATCGGCGAATCGGAATTTTACGGCATGAAATTTTTTGTTAACGAGAACGTGCTTATTCCGCGTCCCGAAACAGAACTTTTGTGCGAAATTGCGATAAAAGAAATAGGCGAAAAAAAATTGACGGTGCTCGATTTGATGACGGGCAGCGGCTGTATCGCGGGTGCGATTAAAAACAATACGAACGCGACGGTAGTTGCTTCGGACGTTAGCGAAGAGGCGTTAAAAGTGGCTCGAGTCAATCTTATTTCTTTGGGAGCGGAAACGGTAAAATCCGACGTTTTTAAATCGCTTGAAGACAGAACGTTCGATTTGATAGTGAGCAATCCTCCATATATAGTTACGAACGTTATCGAAACGTTGCAAGAAGAAGTGCAAAAAGAGCCTTTTATTGCGTTGGACGGAGGTGAGGACGGATTGCGTTTTTATCGCGAAATAGCAAACCAATCGCCTGCTCGTTTGAATGAAGGCGGAATGTTGTTGCTCGAAATAGGCTACGATCAGGCGGACGCCGTTTGTTCTTTGTTGAACGAAGCGTTTTGCGAAATAACGGTAATAAAAGATCTCGAAGGTCATGACAGAATTATAAAAGCTCGGAAAAAATAAAGGAGTTTTATGAATATAGCAAAATTAGAAAACATAACGGCAAAGTTCGAAGAACTTACCAAGCAGATTTCCGATCCGGAAATTATCTCCGACAATAAAACTTGGACTAAATTGTGCAAGGAACATTCGTCGTTGCAACCTATCGTCGAAGAATATGCCGTGCTTAAAAAATTGGAAAGCGACATCGAGGGAGCAAAGGAAATTCTTAAAAACGAAACTGATCCGGAGCTCATCGAGTTGGCAAAAGCGGAATTGGAAGAAAACAAAGAACGCTTAGAAAAAGCCAATGCCGATTTGAAAATTTTGTTGTTGCCCAAAGATCCGGACGACGACAAGAACGTAATTATAGAAATTCGAGCCGGTGCTGGCGGAGAAGAAGCGGCTTTGTTTGCCGCAGAAATTATGCGTATGTACAAAATGTATGCGGAAAAACGTCGTTGGCATGTTGAGGACATAGATATTAACGAAACGGAATTAGGCGGACTTAAGGAAGGTTCGTTTAACGTTTCGGGCGACGAGGTTTTTGCGAGATTAAAATACGAAAGCGGCGTTCATCGCGTTCAGAGAGTGCCGGATACCGAATCGCAGGGCAGAATTCATACGTCTACGATTACCGTAGCCGTGTTGCCGGAGGCGGAAGACGTCGTCGTTGAAATCAACGAAAAGGATCTAAAGATCGACACGTACAGAAGTAGCGGCGCGGGCGGTCAGCATGTAAACAAAACCGAATCGGCAATAAGAATCACTCACCTTCCGACGGGAATAATCGTTCAGTGTCAGGATGAACGTTCGCAGATAAAGAACCGCGAAAAAGCGATGAGAGTTCTTAAAACCAAGCTGTACGATAAAATGCAAGAAGAGGCGAACGCCGAGTATTCACAAAATCGTAGAAGTCAGGTCGGTACGGGTGACAGAAGCGAGCGAATAAGGACGTATAATTTCCCCCAGGGACGCGTTACCGATCACAGAATAAACTGCACGTTGTATTCGCTCGAAAACTTCATGAACGGCGATATCGACGAGATGCTCGAAGCGTTGCGTTTAGCAGACCAGACTGCGAGATTGGAGGCGGAGGTAGACGTCGACTGATATGAAAATCCAAAAGCTTTGCCCCGTTTGTAAGGATTATATATGGGGCGGAGTAAAATTGAAAAACAAATACGGCAAAAAAACGGATTCCGCTCGTTGCGCCGAAAGTTGGGAGTTGTCTTTTCACGCAGACGGCGTAACTCAAACGGAGGACGGAATGACGCTCGAACAAAGCGTTACTGCCGCCGATATAGGGAAAAATGCATCGAAATTCGGCTTTTTTCCCCTTATGATTAAGTTTATCGACGCGGCGGAGAATTTGTCCGTACAGGTTCACCCTTCTGACGATTATGCATTGAAAACAGAAAAAAGTTTAGGTAAAACCGAAATGTGGTATATCGTCGAGGCGGAAGAAAACGCGGGAATTTATCTCGGTTTAAAGCAAAACGTTACGAAAAAACAATTGGCCGAGGCAATTTCGAACGGCACGATCATCGACTTGTTGCGATTTGAGCGCGTTCGCGCCGGCGAATGTTATTTCATTCCGTCGGGGACGTTGCACGCGATAGGCAAGGGCTGTTTGATTTGCGAAATTCAACAAAACAGCAACGTGACGTATCGCGTTTACGATTACGGTCGCAATGGCGACGACGGAAAACCACGCAGATTGCATATAAATAAAGCTTTGGACGTCGTTTGTCTCGATAAGTACGTCGCGCCCGAATTTGTCGGCGACGTTTTGGGCGAGTGCGAATATTTTTGCGTAAAAAAGCTCGTTGTCGAATCTTCGTCGAACGTAGTTATGCCGCAAGGCAGTTTTTGCGCAATGACGTGCGTGAAAGGTTGCGGCGCGATAAACGGGAATAGAATGTTGCTCGGAGATACTTTTTTCGTCTCGGCAGAGTTTTACGAAATCGAATTGTCGGGTAATATGACAATTATAATGACCTATGTACCCGAATAAATCGAAGAGAGTCTCTAACGATTCGATGCTCGCACTTTTAAATAAAAAACTTACATAAGAATTTATATTCGTTTAACGGAAAGAGAACGGACTCGAAAGTTCCGTTTTTTTTGATTTTTATCGCCTGAATACTTTGTTAAATTTAACGCAAAGCCGCAAAAATCCTTTATATTGTTGACTTAAAAAAGATTATATGCTAAAATAAATACGGACGCGTTCAAAACGAGGTTAAATTGTATTTTGGAGTGTGAATGTTGAAAAAAAAGGTTGACAATAAAAACGAAGTTAACGCAGACGAGTTCGTTTCGAAAAACAAAACCAAAATTAAAGAAAAACATATGAACGAAAACCTTTTTGGAGAAACGGAAGACGTCGTATCTAAAGAGGAATCATACGTTTCGGAAGAATTTGCCAACAAAACTTCGGCTACTATCGACAGCACGATTCTTGCTTACGGAAAAAAAACTTCGCGTACTTTTTTTAAAAACGGCAAAACCGAAAATCCGTGCGTCGACCGATTCTATCCCGACGCGGAACAGGGATTAAGCAACGAACAAGTGGGAATTCGCATTGCTCAGGGGTTAAACAACGAGAGCAAATCGTCGAAGGGACTTTCTTACGGAAGTATATTCTTTCATAACATATTTACCTTTTTTAATATGCTTACGTTTGCCGTATTCATTCTTATTCTCGTGTTCATAAAGGACGTGAGCGAGCTAAGTAAGCTGTTTTTTATGATAATAGTCGTCATTAACGTGGCGATAGGAATAGTTCAGGAAATAAAATCCAAGCGTGCAACCGATAGATTAAAGTTGGTTACCGCTCCGACGGCAACGGTTATAAGGTCGGGAGAGAAAATCACCGTTCCCATTTCCGACGTTGTTCTCGACGACATATTGTTTTTCGAGAACGGTAAACAAGTTTGTACAGACAGTGTGATTATTTCCGGCGAAGTCGAAGTAAACGAATCTTTGCTCACCGGCGAATCCGAAGCCGTGATAAAAAAAGAAGGCATGCCTTTGTTTTCGGGTAGTTTTATCATTGGCGGAACGTGTTACGCTAGAGCCGATAAAGTAGGTTCTGACAATTATGTCGAAAAATTATCATCCTATGCTCGTCGTTATCAAAAACCGAAGAGCGAGATGCGTAACTCGATTACCGCGGTAATAAAATACGTTGCTGCTTATATTATTCCCGTTGCGATAATTTTGCTTATTCTGGGTTTAAGAAACGTTTCCGTTTTGAATTACGAAACGATTGGCAATGTTGTGGGTAACGTAGGCGGAGCTATTATAGGAATGATTCCGTCCGGAATGTTTCTTTTGACTTCGGTTGCGTTGTATCAAAGCGTTTTAAGACTGTCAAAGCATAAAATAGTGGTCAAAGATTTGTATTGCATCGAAATGCTTGCGAGAGTAAACGTTCTGTGTTTGGACAAAACGGGTACTATTACGGACGGAACGATGAAAGTTACCGAAGTAGTGGAACTCGGTTGTCCCGAATTGGAATACTCGGTGGATGAAATCATCGGTTCGATGATTGTCGCGACCGGCGATAACAATATGACCGCGCTTGCGTTGTCCGACAGATTCGGCTATTCCAAAGCGCTTAAGCCCGTTTCGGTTATTCCTTTTTCGTCTCAGAAAAAATTATCGGCGGTGACCTTCGAAGGTGCCGGAACTTTTATTCTCGGCGCGCCCGAATTCGTTCTTCGCGAACAATCGCCTAAAATTCAAAAACAGGTAAACGATTATGCCGCTAACGGAATGAGAGTAATGATGCTCGCTTATTCTTCGTCGCCGATCCGAGATAAAAATATTCCGGCTACGCGCAAGCCCGTTTGTCTTATTGCGATAGAAGATCACATTCGCCCCGAAGCTCCCGAAATAATTAAATGGTTTAAGGAAAACGACGTCGACGTTAAAATCATAAGCGGAGATAATCCGGTTACGGTAGCGGAAGTCGCAAAAAGAGTGGGCGTTGAAAACGCGGACAAATACATTTCGCTCGACGGTTTGAGCGCGCAACAGGTTTACGAAGTCGCAACGCGATATACGGTGTTCGGCAGAGTAAGCCCCGAACAAAAATGTATTCTTATAAAGGCTTTGAAACGAAAAGGTAAAAGCGTGGCGATGACGGGCGACGGAGTGAACGATATACTTGCCATGAGAGAATCGGATTGCGCAATCGCAATGGGTTCCGGTTCGGACGCGGCGAGAAACGTGTGCCATTTGCTGTTGACCGATTCGTCGTTCGCGGCGATGCCTCTTGTTGTTAAGGAAGGTCGAAGAGTAGTCAATAACGTTCAAAATTCGTCCGCGTTGTATTTGATGAAAACGATTATGTCTATGATATTGTCGTTGATATCGGTTGTGCTTGCATTGGCGAGGGTAAGTACGGATATTTATTTCTTCGATACGCGAAATTTATTGGCTTTGGAATTTTTTATTATCGGCGTGCCGTCCGTGTTATTGGCTACTCAGCAGAACAATAACGTCATAAAAGGACAGTTTCTTGCCAATGTATTTAAAAAGGCGGTTCCGTGCGGAATTTCGTTGGTGTTTACCGTAATGAGCATTTATTTGTTCGACAGGTCCGGAATTCTCGGATTGACCGAAGTCGAATACACGACTTTGCTTGTTGCCGGCACGTTGTTTACGGGATTTTTTGCTTTGATGAAAATATGCGAACCGTTCGACGCGTTTAAAACAATACTTTGCGTTTCGGTTTTCTGTATTTGCGTAATCGCGCTTACGGGTTTGGTCTCGATAACGAAACTGATGTATCTCGATTTGTTCGGTAATATAGTTTCTCTTACCAGTCTCGGATTCAGCAGAATAACGTTTTTGACCACGATAGTATTCACTTCGTATTTTATTTTGTCATTGTTTGAAGCGATATTCAATAGAAAAAAGAAGAAAAAAGAACCGGTTTCGGTTAAATAATATAAAACGGAGTATAAATTATGGAATTGAATCAACTCAAAAAGAAGTTTATTGAAATGTACGGCGGAAACGAAAACGACATACGCGTTTTTTCCGCTGCAGGAAGAGTTAATCTCATAGGCGAGCATATCGACTATTGCGGCGGAAAGGTTTTTCCCGCTGCGCTTAATCTGCGTACGGTAATCGTTGCTCGTAAAAACGGCGAAAACGTTATTCGTCTTGCGGCTACGACCGTTCCTCAAAAAGTTACGCTCGAAATAGACGCTCTCGACAAGTATAAGGATATAGATTGGGGTGATTACCAGGCGGGCGTCGCTTACGTTATGCAAAACGAAGGCTTCGAAATAGTCGGTTGCGATACGTTGTACGATACCGACGTTCCTTTCGGTTCGGGCTTGAGTTCTTCCGCTTCGATAGAAGTCGCGACCGCGATGATGTTCTCTACGTTCTCGAAAGAAGCCGGCAAGGGTGACGTCGATTTGGTCCGTCTTGCGGTAATGAGTCAGAAATCGGAAAACACCTACAACGGAGTAAATTGCGGAATCATGGATCAGTTCGCGTCGTCGCTCGGTAAAAAGGATAACGCGATATTGTTGAACTGTAAGACGCTCGAATACGAGTATATTCCGCTCGAACTCGGAGAATACAGTTTGGTTATATCTAACTGCAATAAGCCGCGTTCATTGCAAGAATCTAAATACAACGAGCGCCGCGCGGAAGTAGAAGAGGCTCTTGAAAAGCTTAAAACCGTTATGCCGGGAATTAGTTGTCTTGCTGATATAACACCCGAACAGTTTGAACAAAATTGCCATGTTTTGTCCGGAAAAATTCTCGATAGAGCAAAGCACGTCGTCAACGAGTGCGATCGCGTAAAGCAGAGCGTGGAAAAACTCAAAAAAGGCGATATACTTTCGTTTGGCGAACTTCTTAATCAATCGCATTACAGTTTGCGCGATTTGTACGAAGTTACGGGAAAAGAGCTCGATTCGCTTACGAAACATTCAAGAGCGTTCGAATATTGCATAGGTTCGCGTATGACCGGAGCGGGATTCGGCGGCTGCACGGTGAGCCTCGTAAGAAGCGATAAAGTAGATGAATTCATTTCGTATGTATCGCCGAAGTATAAGGAAGAAATAGGTTATGAAGCGTTGTTCTATAAGACTTCGATAGAAAACGGCGCTCAAGAATTATAAGAAAACAAACCAAACGCGGTAACGTTACCGTGTTTTCGGTTTTAAAGGAGAGAGGAAATGTCAAAAGGAACGGATGTTAAACCAAGAAAGAAAGGCAATAAGTGTTGTAGTTGTTTGCTCGCGATAGTTATAACTTTGCTCGTGATTGTTCTTGCCGCTTGCGCGATAGGTTTGGGCGTTGCCGATAATTATTTAAAGACCAATTATACGGTCGGTGTGGGCGATTGCTTTCAGGCGATAAGCGGTTTATTGAACGCGGATTCGAAGAATATTCTTACCGATCCGGCTACCGAGGAAGATAACGACGCGTTGTACTCGGAATTGAGAAAAACTTTATTTCTGAACGATAACGTCGATCTTGAAGGAGTGGTCGTAAACGCGTTGAACAACGTTATCGATTCTAAACCCGAAAACATTCAAAGATTGCAGTCGAGCGACGGAAATTCACAATCGGAAAACGACGACGCGTCTTCGGAAATAATTGGGTTTATAGGCGATTTATACAAGGAAGGTAACATTGATCTTACGCGATTGCGCAAGTATATTAACGGTTCGATCGATATCGGTTCGGTTTACGACAGCGAATTTACCGTGTCGATAGAAGGTAATTATTTGGTCGGTCTTATCAATATCGTTTTGAATTCGGTTTTGGAGAATAACGAAAACATTGCGGATTTTGTCGGTAAAATATCGGCAAAACAGCTTGGATTGGGCAGAAACGAAGAAGGCGCGTATTTGAAACTCGTTGCAGAGGTAGAGTTGCGTACGATTGTAGGCGAAATGATTGAAAAAGAAGAAATATCTGCGCCGGATTTTACTTTGTCGCTTGTTAAAAGTATTATTCCCGAATATTCGTACGTTGCGGCAACGATCGGATTGTGGGAAAACGCTACAATGAGTTTGGCGATCAACAACGTTACCGAGAGTACGATGAGACAAATGTATAAGCTTATATACGGAATAAGCGGTACGGACGTCGAAAAAGAATTGAATAACGTGGCTAAGAGCGTCGTCGAAGAATTAAAAACGTCTGCGTCTATCGTTTTGGACATATTGTCTTCTGTCGATTCATACGGAAAGATTAATATGGACGTTTACGGATTTGTTGCAGATATCCTTAACGAAGAATTTAAGAAAGAGGATTCTTCTGCAGAAAAGCCCTCTCTTACGGGACTTCAAATAGCCAAGTTTTTGGTGGGTGTATTGGGTTCGGACGAACAAGCCGCAATCGAAGCGAGAATAGCCGAAGATTCGCGTTACGGAGCGGAAAATTGGCAGGCGGAGAATGTCGCCGCTTTGGTCGAAACCATGGCGGACAGTTTTTCTCTCGCGAAAAATTATTTTGTCAACGGTACGGATGAAAACGGAAATAAAATAATTTCTATAGAAAACGGCGTTGTTGTCGGAATCGATAAACTTATTGGAAGAGTATATTCGGACGCGTTCGGTAATATTTATTATAAAAGAAGCGGTTCGCAATTCAAAATATTTATTTCAGACGATAATGATTTTAAAGATAAAAAAGTCAGTCGGTACGCGCAAAGCGGTTATAACGCGTTCTATTCGTTGGATTTGCATTATAACTATGACGGATCGGATTATACTCTTTACAGAAGCGAAGACAAGCGCGCTATTTACGGCGTGTGCGGCGATAAAGTAACGGATAAAAACGGCACTTACACGGAGCTTACGACGCTGTACGTCGATTCGGAAGGAAATGTTTATTCCGATAACGTTCAAGCCGAACTAATCCAAATTACCAAAGAAAAACTTAATGTCGACGCGATTTTCAATATTTTGGAAAAAGACGATATGAATGTCGAAGACATACTCGATTTCGTAGATCTTTCGGCTTTGAGGGTAAACGGAATGGCTCAATGGAAAGAACCCATAAAGATTAGCGATATTCAGTTAATTGCGTTGGTCGGCGAAATGATTAACGATTATTTGACCGAAGATATGAAATCGCTTAATCCGACTATCGGATATGCTTCGATAAAAAAATCGAATAATTCAGACATTTTGACGATAGGCTTGAACGTGGAAATTACAGATTTGTTGGACGGCAATCTAAAACCGTTCGCTTCCGTAATAGGGGAGAAGTTGTATTTCGAACTCGAGGCGGATGTTGCTTTGGGTAAAAATTCAAACGAATATTTGCCGATTAAGGTCAGATTGAATGACCTTGATCATAATTTCACGTCCGATATATTGGACACGATCGATATGTTGGTTTCCGATATGAATTTGGTAGGTTCCCTCGAAAACGTTGCAAGAAGCTTGCGCGAAACGTTGTCCGAGCTCAATCAGAAAATTTCCGTTACCATAGGCGACGGAGAAATAACTTTGGAATCTCCCGCTCGAATAGTTTCCAAGTTGCTTTCGACCGAAAACGAAATCGATCCCGAACTTTTGATCGATACGATGGATCTTTTGTTGAGAAGCGATGCCGATGCGGCGACCGAAGCTGTTAAGGCGAAATATCCGATTTATGCCGGCGAAAATTGGCGTATTGACGGAATAAACGGCTTTGTCGAAGTTTTCGCGGACGCTTTCGTTCTTAATAAAGAAAAATTCAAGGCGGACGACGGCGTTAATTATTCGATAGATAAAATAGTCGATATACTTACTTCCGAAACGGGAATGACGGTCGATTCTGTTATGAGTTTGTTGGATTACGACGTTATGACGACCGAGGGCTTGGGTACATGGAAGAATTCGTTCTGTATTTCCGACGCGCAGCTTGCCGCGGCAGTCGATTATTTGAAAGACGGATATTTGCAGAATATTGACGCCGAAATAGCTGATTTAGAAATAGAAGAAAAAAACGGCAAGGCTTTTCTTTCGCTTGGGGTTAAAGTTAACGTTTCCGATTTGATACATGGCAATTCCTCGTTTAACAGAATTATAGGCGTTATCGGCGACGAAATATACGCAAAGGTAACAATGGACGTGACTATCGGCGCGACTTCTTATTCGGAGACTAAAATCGCGTTTAACGATTTAACGGTAGCCGAAACTCAAACGGTTTTGGATTTGTTGCAAAACATTCAATCCGATTTGTCATTGAACGATAAGATAAGCAATGTGGAATCCGAAATTCGCAAATTAATAGAGCAATTAAATCAATCCGTCGGCATAGAATTTTTGGACGGACAATTGAAATTCAACGCTCCGCAGGAAATGATTTACGGTTTGTTGATGAAAGATTCTTCTACTGATTTCGACGCGGAAGATATGACGGACGCGCTTTCGTCGCTTTTGACAAGCAGCGTCGATTCTGCGATAGACGACGTGAAGAAAGAAAATTCCGCATTTGCCGACTCCGATTGGAGAATTAAAGGAGTAAATTCGTTCGCAGAGAAATTCACAGACGCTTATATATTGAAAAAGAGCGAATTTAAGCTTGGAAACGATTATTCATTGTCGAAGATTATCGATATTATGGAAAACGGAACGGGCGACGTAGAAGAATTTAGTCGTTTGCTCGATTACGACGTCATGACGACGGACGGGTTCGGGGCATGGAAAAGCGAATTGACGGCGACAGATGTCGAACTCGCGGCGATAATCGAATCGGTTAAGGACGAATATCTTGGTTCTTACTCGGATATGAATGTTGCCGTGGAATACGTACGCATATTTACGCTTAACGGAAAAAATTATATCTGCCTCGGAGTTTCGCTCGATACAGAAAAACTTATCGGAAACAAAGCCGACGATATAGCGGCTATAATCGACGCTCTCGGCGACAGAATGTACGTACAAATGACGGTAGACGTAACCGTCGGCGCACAAGTTTACGATTCGCCGAAAATAGTTTTGAACGATTTGTCCGAAACGGAAACGGAGGAAATATTGAGATTGCTCGGTTGCATTTCTTCCGATTTAAATAAAGAAAATTTATTCGGCGAGATAAGCGATTCGATAAGAGAAATGATTGATTCTATAGCGAGCAATTTGACTGTTAAAGCGAATGACGGATATCTCTCGCTCGGTTGTGCTCAGGACGTCGTATTCAACACGTTGGTTTCAACGCCTAAAAACGGTTTGACGTCGTCTGAGATGACAGACGCGCTTACCGCATTGTCTGTTTGCGGAACCGATTACGCGCAAGCCAATAATAATTTCGTAGTCGATACTTCGAAGGACGTTCAAAGCGAATCGTTCTGGAACGAGATTCTTAAAACCAAGTATTTTATCAATAGCGACATAAAAACATTGTTCGGTATTTTTGCGAGCGGAGAGAATTCCTCGACGGCATTGCTCGACGCTATCGACGCGAATTTGTTCGTCGACGAGAACGGAAAATATTTGCATAATGGATTAAACGATCAGAATTATACCGCCGACAACGAAAAATTATCCTGGTTGTTCCGCGCGAATTCGTCCGTTATGACTTCTTTATTTGATAACGATACTTTTGCGAATATCGAAATTTATAAGACCGAGATAGTTAACAACGGAGGTAAGGCAAAGGTTAAAATGATTATCGTTCTACCTTCGAGTTCGCTTATATCCGCGATGGGTAATCTCGGAACGGGAACTTCCGAAATAATAACGAACTTATTGGGCGAAAAGCTTGGCGTGGAAATAAGTTGGACGGCCAATACCGATGTTGCTTATTCTCTTAACGGAATGACAGACGAACAATCCGCAAAGCTGAACAAACTCATATACAGTATTACGGGCGTTGATTTGTTAGGTGAAGATTCGGACGTATATGAAGCGGCTACGATCGCTCGCGATTATTTCTGCGAATATTTCCATTACGAAATTATAGACGGAAATGGCGCGGCGTGGATGGATTATTTCTATTATGTTTTGCAAGGCAACGTATTCCCCGTTGTTGCGAATAAACAAGAAATAACCGCAGACGACGTTTACGAACTCATGAAAACACTTTACGAAAGACCTCTGACAAACGGTGTTTTCGATTCTTCCAAGGTCGGATACGAAAGTAACGCGGCTACCGTCGCATTAATCGGACAGCATGTTAAATCGGATTTGTATACGACTGTCGGCGCGTTGCAAAATCTTAATATAAGTTTGTTTGCCCCCGTTGCGAAACTTAAAGCCACGGTGAAATACGATATAACGGGTTTGGGCGGTTACGCGCTTAAAGCTTTACCGCAAAACGTGTTTATTACCGCCGATTACGACGCGAATCCCGTTGTCAACGGATTCTCTATATCGATAGATGAGTCAACCGTTTCGGCTCGTTTCAACACGGCGACCGACAACTCGGCGTTAATCAAATGTTTGGCTTATCTCGGAGTGGATATTAACGGAGCGGTGGAAATGGCGCACGAACAGTTGGATGGCTATATACGTTCTTGTCTTTCTGTCGTCATGTGATGGATTTTTGAATTTTCGATACGAAACAACAACGGACTGTCGCTTTTTGCGGCGGTCCTTGTTTTTTTTTCGCTAAAAAACAATTTTCGCTTGAATTGGTCTAAAAAAGTTTGGAAAAAGAAAGCTATCCGTTTTATAACTAAGCGTGTTTGTCTATCGGATCGAGAAACGGTAGATTACCGCTTTTTGCGAAATCGAGCGAAGAATCTGTTTTATGCAGGATGAACGAGAAGAGCGGCTCGAGGGGGGAAGAACGTAAATTTTTTCGAGAAATAAAAAAGCATAATTCGGTTCAAAAGAGTTTTAAGGCGAGCTTTTTTTCGACGAAATACAAAAAAACGAAGTAATCAGGCTAAAATATTTGCCTTATCCAGATAAATGTCGTATAATTAATAAGACAAGGGCGAATATGCCCGTACGGAGGATAATTATGAAGAATTACGATAACGTTGTTATTTTCAATCACCCGCTGATTAAGCACAAAATCGCTATACTCAGAAATGAAAAAACAAGCATGAAAGAATTTCGCGAGTTGATAGAGGAAATAACCACTCTTATGACTTATGAAAGCTTAAAAGACATTCCGACCGAGACCGTGAAAGTAAAAACTCCTTTGGAGGAAACCGATCAGCAGATGGTCCCCGACAACGCAATCGCAATCGTGCCTATTTTACGTGCCGGACTCGGAATGGTGAACGGCGTTCACGTCCTTTTCCCGACGGCAAGAGTCGGTCATATAGGAATGTACCGTGACGAAGAGACGTTGGAACCTCACGAATACTACTGCAAACTTCCCGATGGAATAGAAAATAAAATCGTATTGTTGGTAGATCCCATGCTCGCTACGGGAGGATCCGCTTGCGACGCTATAGACGCATTAAAAGCGAGAGGTTGCAAAAATATTAAATTTATGGCGATAATCGGCGCTCCGGAAGGAATTTCCAAAGTTGCAGAGGCTCATCCCGACGTAAATATTTACGTATCCACGCTTGACAGATGTTTGAACGAAAACGGTTATATTTTACCCGGTTTGGGCGATGCGGGAGACAGACTTTTTGGAACGAAATAAAAGGCAAACGTGTTTGTTAATAAATTTTAAATCATAAAAGACGAGATTATATTGATATCGAATTAAAACCGAGAACGTATTTTTTGATGTGAACCCCAAAGGTTAGACAAAAAAATTAAATATATTGGAATTGAGT
>CAZQAC010000028.1:0-22395 GCA_964591125.1 uncultured Lachnospiraceae bacterium | reverse complement strand
TTGATTTATTTAATGAATTTCTCAAAAAGTGTTGCACTTAGTTTGACAATTCATCGTGTGCGGAAAAACAGTATTAGAGAAACTCTTGCGTAAAAGTATTAAGAAAGGTGATTTTATTAAATACAATTAAAATTACAGGTTTATCAATCGTTTTTAATAGTTTTTATAAATTTCTCTTGAAATTTTTATGTTTACGTGTTATACTACCATTGTGTAAATGTACTTGCCGTTACGATAAGTAAAAGGGTTGGTTTGTGTTTATAAAAATCGGAAGTCGTAACGGTCGTATTGTTTTGCTATAAATAAAGACGAAACTAGAAGATTTTTCGTAAGAAATGCCTTTGCTTGCTATTTGTATGGTGGGAGAAAGTTGTTTTATGAATAATAATTTATTGATTTTAGGAGCGGGGCAATACGGACGAGTCGCAAAAGAAATTGCCGAGTCAACGGGCAGTTTTGCAAAAATTTCGTTTCTTGACGATAGTTTTAGCCTTAACCACGAAAACAGCGAAATACTAGGGAAAACCGAAGAATACGGAAAGTTCTTGTCGAGTTACCCTTATGCAACCGTTGCAATAGGTAAATCGGAAACCAGATTATATTACATAAAAAAACTAAAAAATGCAGGGTTTAACGTTGTGGTTCTGGTTAGTCCGAAAGCATATGTTTCTTCGTCTGTGCGATTGGAGAACGGTGTTATCGTCGAGCCGATGGCTGTCGTGAACTCAAATTCGACCGTTGGGAGCGGGACGTATGTCTGCGCAGGATCGGTTGTTAATCATAATTGCTTTGTCGGTAAAGGGTGCACATTGTATTGCGGTAGCGTTGTTCCCGCCAATTCGATGGTCTCGAATAAAACCGTTCTCAATTATAACGAAATGTTTAACGGAAAATTTTTCGAATCTAACGAGAGAACTGTGCCGAATGGCGAAAATTAATTTTTTAGGATGGAAAGGAAATGTACAAACATTTTTTTAAGCGTGCAATAGATTTGTCGTTGTCGTTGATTGGGATTATCGTACTTATTCCCGTGTGGCTGATAATTTCGCTTGCAATTTTTATAGACGACCCCGGTCCGATTTTCTTTACGCAAAAGCGTGTGGGAAAAGATAAGAAGCATTTTAAGATTTTGAAGTTTCGTACTATGAAGACTTCAACTCCGCACGATATACCCACGCATATGCTTGATAATCCCCAACAGTACATAACAAGGGTAGGCGGATTTTTAAGGAAAACCAGTCTTGACGAGTTACCGCAAATTTTTAATATTTTTGCTTCGCAAATGAGTATTATCGGTCCACGTCCCGCTTTGTGGAATCAAGACAGTTTAATTGCCGAGCGCGATAGGTACGGTGCAAACGGCGTAAAGCCCGGGCTTACGGGCTGGGCTCAAATTAACGGGCGAGACGAGTTGGAAATAGAAGTTAAAGCAAAACTAGATGGCGAATATGTAGAAAAAATGTCGTTTGTGTTCGATTGTAAATGTTTCTTCGGTACTATTAAGTCTGTATTGATACACGAAGGCGTGGTAGAAGGCGGTACTGGAGAACTTCATAAAGAGCAAGTAAAACAAGAAGTACTCGAACGTGAAGTTGCCGTAAGTCTAGAAACAGGCGATAATAATGTAACGGAAGAGAATGCCGAGGAAGTAAAATGAAAAAAGTATTGATAACCGGTGCAAATAGTTATGTTGGAACATCGTTTGAAAATTACATAAAAGACAATTATTCCGAAAAATATAAAATCGATACTATTGACATGATTGACGGTTCGTGGAGAGAAAAGAGTTTTAATGGTTACGATGCGGTTTACCATGTTGCAGGAATCGCTCATTCGGACAACGGGAAAATTTCTGAGGAAAAAGAAAAACTTTACAGAAGTGTAAATACGGACTTAACGGTTGAAACGGCTAAAAAGGCAAAGGCCGACGGAGTGAAACAGTTTATTTTTATGAGTTCCGCAATTGTTTACGGCGATAGCGCGCCAATCGGGAAAGCAAAGATAATATCCGAAGATATGTCGACAAGTCCCGCCAACTGTTACGGAGACAGTAAGGTTCAGGCAGAATTGGGAATTCTTCCTTTGCAAGACGATACTTTTAAGGTTTGCGTATTAAGACCGCCTATGATTTACGGGAAAGGGTCGAAAGGAAACTTTCCCACATTGGAAAAATTTGCAAAGAAATTATCGATTTTCCCCTACGTGCGTAACGAACGCTCTATGCTTTATATAGGCAATCTTGTCGAGTTTGTCAGATTGATGATTGAGAATGAAGAGTCTGGCATTTTTTGGCCACAAAACAGGGAATATTCGAATACGAGCGAGTTGGTAAAAGAAATTGCAAAAGCGCGTGGCAAAAAAATCAAGTTAATTAAGGGTTTCGGTTGGGCGTTGAAACTCGTTAGTCGTTTTACTCCTTTGGTAAATAAGGCATTCGGTAATTTAAGTTACGAAATGGGTTTGAGCGATTATAAGGAAGATTACAGATTATTCAGTCTGGAAGAAAGCATTAAGGAAACGGAGAAATAGGTTGTGAATATTTTAATTGTTACTCAATATTTTTTTCCGGAAGAATTCAGATTTAATGATGTGGCAAAAAAACTTGTAGAACTGGGTAACCATGTTGAAGTTGTAACAGGGCTTCCGAATTATCCGAAAGGGGAAGTGTTCGACGGATATCAACATAAGTACGAAGAAGACTATAACGGCATATTGATACATAGGGCAAAAACCAGACCAAGGCATAAAGGCTCGGTAAATTTATTTTTAAATTATATCAGTTTTATGTTGCAAGCGAAAAAGAGAATAAAAAGATTAAAAGGGAATTTCGATATAGTAATATGCTATATGCCTTCGCCTGTTTTTCAGTTATCTCCGTCGATTTATGCTAAGAAAAAATATAAATGTCCGTTGTTATTAATGTGTTGCGACCAGTGGCCCGAATCGTTAAAAGCGGGTGGTTTTAGAGAAGGTATTGTCTACAAAGCAATTGCGTCATATTGTCGAAAAGTGTTAAATCGGTGTGACCATATCTTAAATGTAGCACCATCGTTTATCGAATATAATCATACAACAAACGCTGTGCCGTTAGACAAAATGAGTTGGTGTATGCAACCTTCACTCGATGTTTTTTCGGATAACGGTATACGTAAAAGAGATGGCAAAAAAACAGTCGATTTAATTTTTGCCGGTAATATCGGTAAGGTTCAGAACGTACAAGATATCGTTTTGGCATATAACGAATTGAAGTATAAAGACTTAGTAATTCATATATTCGGCGAAGGTTCCGAATTTAGTTGTTGTAAAAAACTTGTCGAGAATTTGCAGTTGCAAGAAAATGTTATTTTCTACGGGCGGTTGGCACCGGAGCAACTTAACAATTATTACGAGTCTATGGATGCGTGCTTACTTACTTTAAGTGGTAATTGCGCAATAGGAAATACCATTCCTTCTAAACTTGCAAATTATATGAGTACGGGAAAAACAATTTTAGCGGCAATTAAAGGTGATTCTCGTTTAATATTAGACGAGGCAAAGTGCGGTATATACACGGACCCTGACGATTATTTAAAACTAAGCCGACTTATTAAGGAGTATTATTCGAATATTCGGCAATTTGACGAATATGGCGAAAACGGAAGAAATTATTTTTTAAACCATTGCACGATAGATGCGTTTATGAACAATATGATACCAATCATTAACAATTTAACTCAGGAGAACAGAAAATGAGTATTTTAACAGATAAAATTTTAGTAATTACAGGTGGTACGGGGTCGTTCGGCTCTACCGTATTAAAAAGGTTTATTACAACCGACATTAAGGAAATAAGAATTTTTTCCAGGGACGAAAAAAAACAAGACGACCTTCGCCACGAATTGCAAATCGCATATCCGAATAACTTTATGAAAGTTAAGTTTTATATCGGCGACGTTCGGAATATCGACTCCGTTAATGAAGTTATGAAAGGCGCAGACCTTTGTTTTCATGCCGCCGCGTTGAAGCAAGTTCCTTCTTGTGAGTTCTTCCCTATGGAAGCCGTAAAAACCAACGTTATAGGTACATATAACACCTTAACATCTGCTATCGACACAGGGTTGGAAGCGGTAATTTGCTTGTCTACGGACAAGGCTGCATATCCTATTAATGCTATGGGCATTACAAAGGCGTTAGAAGAAAAGGTTGCCGTCGCAAAGTCGCGTTATAGCGGTAAAACCAAAATATGTTGTACTCGTTACGGCAACGTTATGTGTTCTCGCGGTTCCGTAATTCCCCTTTGGATTGAACAGATTCGCACAGGAAATCCGATAACTATTACCGAACCTAGAATGACGCGTTTTATTATGTCCTTAGAGGAAGCGGTAGACCTTGTGCTTTTTGCTTTTGAACACGGCGAAAACGGTGATATTCTTGTGCAAAAGGCACCTGCATGTACCATCGGTATGCAGGCAGAAGCGGTTTGTGAAATGTTTGGCGGTAAAAAAGAAGATATTAAAATAATCGGTATCCGTCACGGCGAGAAGATGCACGAAACTCTTCTTACCAACGAAGAGTGCGCAAATGCTGTTGACCTTGGTAATTTTTATCGTGTTCCGGTAGACAATCGCGGATTAAATTACGATAAGTATTTTACGAAGGGTAATACCGAAAGGAATGTTTTTTCTGAATTTAATTCGAGTAATACTCGTCAATTAACTATTCCCGAAATTAAGGAAGCAATGTATAAACTTGATTATATTAAAGAGCAATTGGCAAAATGGGAGGAAAAATAATGAGATTTTTAGTATGTGGTTGCTGTGGAATGGCGGGGCACATGATATCTTTGTATTTAAAAGAACAAGGTCATTACGTCTATGGGTTTGACAGAAAAAAATCCGATTTAATTGCTTCTGAATTCGGAGACGCCTGCGACCAAGAATATGTTAAAAAACTGGTTCTTTCCGGTAATTACGATACGGTAATCAACTGTATAGGAATTCTTAATCAAGCCGCCGAAAACAACAAGGCTTTGGCGACGTATTTGAATTCATATTTCCCCCATTTTTTGGCAGAAGTAACAAAAGGAACAAATATTCAGGTTATTCATATGAGTACCGATTGCGTTTTTTCCGGAAGGAAAGGTCAGTATACGGAAAACGATTTTCAAGACGGAACGACTTTTTACGATCGCTCGAAGGCATTGGGTGAACTGAATGACGATAAAAATATTACATTAAGGGGGTCTATCGTCGGACCTGATATCAATTCTAACGGGATTGGTTTGATGAATTGGTTTATGCAACAAACGGGTACAATCAACGGATATACAAAAGCATTGTGGACCGGTCAGACAACCCTTCAATTAGCTAAAACGATGGAGTATGCCGCGCAAACCAGAGCACACGGTTTGGTTAATTCCGTTCCTTCGTCTTCGATTTCAAAATGTGATTTGTGCGGATTGTTTAATCGATATTTAAGAAATAACGAAATTGTTATTCGGCCGATAGACGGCGTATGTGCCGATAAATCTTTAAAGAGAACAAATTTCGATATGGAGTATATTATTCCCGATTACGAAACAATGGTTAAACAGTTAGCCGATTGGATAAACGGACACAAGGAATTGTACCCCCATTACCATTTATAGGAGATTTTATGTCTAAATTAAAGTTGATGACGATTTTAGGAACAAGACCTGAAATTATTAAAATGTCTGCAATAATAAAAAAATGCGATAAATATTTTGAACACATTATAGTACATACCGGGCAGAATTACGATTATCAATTAAACGAAGTTTTCTTTAAAGACCTAGGAATAAGGGAACCGGATTATTATCTTGGTGTCGTAGGAGAAAACATAGGGCACACCATGGGTAACGTGTTGGCTAAGTCGTTCGATTTAATGTCTGAAATCAAGCCTGATGCGATTATCGTTTTGGGCGACACCAATTCTTGTTTGTGCGTTCTTTCCGCAAAGAGATTAAAAATTCCAGTATTTCATATGGAAGCCGGTAATAGGTGTAAAGACGAGAATTTACCCGAAGAAGTAATCAGAAGAATCGTAGACGTAACTTCCGATATAAACTTATGTTATTCCGAGCACGCAAGACGGTATATTTTGGATTCAGGTGTAAAACCCGAATATACTTTTGTCGTCGGTTCGCCGATGCAAGAAGTTTTAGACAGCGTAAAGAATGAAATAGATGCCAGCAATATTCTTGAAAAACTTTCCTTAAAAAAGGGAGGATATATTCTTTTATCCGCACACAGAGAAGAAAATATCGACAACGAAAAGAATTTCTTCTGTTTGATGAATGCGATAAACGCGATGGCAGAAAAGTACGATATGCCTATTCTTTATTCTTGTCACCCGAGAAGCAGAAAGTTTATCGAAGCAAGGGGCTTTAAGTTTAATCCGAAAGTAATCCAAAGTCAACCGTTGGGATTTTTTGATTATAATAAATTACAACAAAATGCTTATTGTGTGGTGTCCGATAGCGGAACATTGCCCGAAGAAAGCGCATATTATAAATTCCCCGCGGTTTCGGTAAGAACGAGTTCCGAAAGACCGGAAGCATTAGACAAGGGTGTTTTTATCATTGGTTCGATTACGACGGAGCAAGTTCTTCAAGCGGTTGATTTGGCGGTAGAAATGCACAAAAACGGCGACGACGCCGTTGACGTTCCCGCTTATGTAGACGGAAATGTTTCGACAAAAGTAGTAAAACTTATTCAGGGATATACGGGAATTATCAATAAGATGGTGTGGAAAAAATGAACGTTCTGGTTTACGACGTTGCGGCTTCTAACGGCGGTGCGCTTACTATACTTAAATGTTTTTACGCCATACATAAAGAAGATAAAAAGAATAATTATTTTTACGTACTATCCGATAAATATGTCGAAGAAACCGAAAACATTAAAGTTATCGTTGACGGCAAAGTAAAGAAAAGTTGGTTTCATCGGGTTTGTTTCGACCTGTTCGGCGTAAAGAAAATCATAAAAAAATATAAAATAGACGAAGTGTTATCGTTGCAAAATGTTATCGTTCCGTTCTGCAAGTTAAAGCAGACCGTATACGAACATAATGCAATTCCGTTTTGCGAATACAAGTTTAGATTTTTTGAAAATAAAAAAATGTGGATTTATCAAAACGTTATCGGAAAGCTAATGATAAATTCAATTAGAAAAGCAGATGCCGTAATCGTTCAAACAGAATGGATGAAACAAGCGATATCTAAACATCTGCCGAAAGGGAACGCCAAAGTAACGGTTGAATTCCCGAAAGTAGACATACCGGAAGATATAAGTTATTCAAAACAGGACAAGTTAGTATTTTTTTATCCTGCAAATTATTCTAGTTTTAAAAATCATTATAATTTGGTAAGGGCGTTTGCCTTGTTAGACGATTGCATTAAAGAGAAAATGCAAGTGGTATTTACCCTTAATGGCGACGAAAATAAATATATATCCGAAATTAATTCGTTTTGTCAAAAAGAGAAGATTAATGTTACGTGGACCGGATTGCTTGATAGAAACGTAATTTTTGATTACTATAAATCATCGATATTGGTTTTTCCTTCTTATATCGAAACGGTCGGTCTTCCTTTGTTCGAAGCCAAGAAAGTAGGAAGCCCGATTGTGTGTTCTGAACTGGCTTACTCTAAAAATATTGTCGGCGATTATGAAAAAGTTGTTTTCTTTAATCCGTTCGAAGTCGACAGTATTTTTAATTCAATAATGCTTGCGATAGGGGAATTTTTCGATAATGAAAACAGAAACAAAACATAGTATTATCTATACGATTCTTGCTATATACGCACTTTTTTTTAACACTGAAAGATTCACCTATTTCGGAATAGTGCTGATTGTACTTTCTTATATTCTTTTAACGCTGGATACGAATAAAGATTTCAGGTTTAAATTTGACGTTCTTACAAAAAGCCTGCTGTTCGTACTTGTGTTTATGTCGATTTTTTCTTTGGGAATTATTGTTTTAGATTTGACGGAATTGGGCTCGATTACTTATGTTTTTAAGGAAGTATCTAGACTTATTATTTATATAGCGATTATTCAGTGCATGAATTTTATTAGTATTTCCAATAACACCTATATAAAGGTTTGGCGAGTTCTTCTTTGCATTGTTGTACTCGTTTCGATTATACAGTTTACTAAAATATATGATGTGAATAGTCTTTTAATAAGTTTATACGGCGACAGCGTTCAGTATCTTAATACCAAAGCCGATTCGCTTTCGTTGTTTAGGTCAGGTAGCGTTTTTGTAAATCCGAATGTTTGCGCAACTTTTTTGTGTGCCTTTTTGGGTATGTATTTGAACTACATAAATTACGTCGAAGAAAAGACTGCTTCTAAGGTATTTACATTTGTCGTGCTGTTTACAGGTATTCTTTTAACCGGCTCGCGCACGGGGATTATTCTTTCTTTGTTATTATTGCTTTTGAATTTGATAAGAAAGTTTAAGGTAAAGCAAGGCGGACTTAAATATCTGGGTTTGATTTTAATACCGTGCGTCGTAATTGCCGTACTTATGTTAAATATCGATTATTCAGGGCTTAGGGGTTTTCAGTTTGAACAAGGCTTAGACAACTCTATTTCTATCAAAATGGATATCTGGCAAAGACTGCTTACAAATATGAATGCCGTCAATTTGCTTTTCGGATATTCGCCGTTTAATTATCATTCTGGCAAGTTGTTGGTGGATTTTGATTTCGGATATTTAACGACCTACTACGGAATATGCGGAGTATTGATTTTTATATTAATGATTTACTCCATTTTAAAATATAAAAGTTCGGTAAACACCAAGTTAAGAAAAGGGTTGAATTTAAACTTCTTGCTAATTTTTTTAGTTTTTGGGTTAACGGCTTCGGTTTATTTTAATCTTAGAATATTCGTTTTATGCGAATTGTTGTTTTGTGTTTCGTTTTCAAATGATAAAGGTAGGTTGGCATAGGAGAAAATATGAAGTATTCTTTGTTTGTTTCTTTTAAGAAAGAGAATAATGCCGGATTTAAGGCAGTGTCCGATGCTTTAAGTATTGCAGAAAAACTCGGATACAAAGCATACTCGCTGTATGACGAAAGTAAAGGTTCTAAAATTATTGGTTTATTAAAAGGTTATTTATTTCTTAAAAAGTTTAAAAGAAAATTAAAGCCCGACGATATCGTGTTTTTGCAGTATCCGATAAACTGTTTTTTGTTTAGATATGCTTTAAAAACAATTAAAAAGAAAAAAGCAAAATCAATCGTTTTGATTCACGATGTCAATTTTTTGAGAAACGCATCGTTAAGACATAAGTCGTTACAAGAAACCGAAAGAACAGAGTTGTCTTTAATAAACGGGGTGGATTTTGTAATTTCGCATAATGCGAGTATGACTCGAAAACTTGTTGAAAGCGGAGTACAATCAAGAATTTACGACCTTGAAATTTTTGATTACTTATATTCAGGCACAGACGCAGTGATTGACAACGATAACAGCGTTATTGTCGCAGGGAATCTATTAAAGAAAAAATCTGGATATCTATACAATCGATTTTCTCACGATTTTATTTTTAATTTATACGGCTCGAATTTTGACTCCGATTCATGTGATGAAAAAATGAGATTTATGGGTTCATTTAAGCCTGACGAGTTGATAAAGAATTTAAAAGGAAGGTTCGGCTTAGTATGGGACGGTGAAAATATAGACGGCTGTTCGGGAGATTACGGAAACTATTTAAGGTTTAACAATCCGCATAAAACTTCGTTGTATATTGCGTCGGGCTTACCCGTCATCGTTTGGAAAGAATCCGCATTATGCGAATTTGTAGAAAAAAACGGCGTAGGCTTCGGCGTGTATTCGTTAAAAGAGATTGACGGAGTTATTGAAAAATGCGATTACGAGTCGGTGCTAAACAATATAACGAATGTAAAACACAATATATGTAACGGCTATTATTTAACTAAGGCATTAAAGGAAATAGAGAAACAAAATGAAGCACAATAATTTATTTACCTATTCGGGGAAATATGATTTCGACGAATATTCGGCAATGTGCAATGCTTTCTCTAATATCAAGTTATGTTTTTTAAGGGGCTTTAAAACAGAACATTTGGTTTCGTCTTATATTTTTAATTATTCGACGAAAAGGATTCCGCTTGGCAAAAAAGCCGTTTTTAGAAGAATAGTGGGTTCTTTATTCGACTCGCCCTTTTCGTCAGAAGGGGTAGGCGAAAACTGTTTGGTATACACAGGCGGGGAAACTAAAAGGGAAGATTATTTTACGCAAGTTAAAAGCATTAGTTCTTGTTGGGAAAATTCTACGTTATTGACGTACGGTTTTGCAAAAAAAAAGATAAAACCTTTTAGAATATTCGATATAGGAATAGTTTTTGTTTGGGCGATTAAATTAAATAAAAAAATACACAACTATTCTGTTGCTCTCGATATGGCAAACAGCATATATCGTAATATTAAAACAGCAAAAAAACTTTATAGAATTGTAAAGAAAAACAAGACGAAAAAACTAATTGCTTTTTGCGACGCTTGGGGAATAGACAATATTCTTGTTCAATGCGCAAAGTCAGACGGAATTAAAACGGCTACTTTACAGCACGGAAACGGAACGGACATAATGTACTCTATCGACAGCGATTGTTTCGTTGCAAACAGCAAACTCAGTTATTCAAATTTAGTTAATTGCGGGTTCGATTTCGATAAAATATTCGTTGCAGGGCCGATGAAGTATATAGGAAAAAACTACGAATATCGCAAAAACAGTTTGGTAAGGGATATAGGTATAGTCTTCGACGGCGCAAACAATTTTGAAAACAATGCAGATATGTTAGATGTCGTTCATCGGGCGCTTCCGGAAAAGGGATACAAGTTTCATATTCGCTTGCACCCTAATAACAAGGCGGAAGATTATGCCGAACATTTTTCGAAGCAAGATATAATCGAAAATGATTTAGAATATTTCGAGTCCATTATCGATTTATGTATAGTTTATAATTCGTCGATGTATTCCGATATGGTTTACAGAAAGATTCCGACAATACGCTATAAAAACAATAAAATCGATTTATACCCCGATTTAAAAGACGAAGGTTTTTCTTGCGTTAAAGAATTAAAAGAGTTGTTCGCAAAAATAGATAACGATTATAACCTTTTTATTATGGAGCAACAAGAAATATACGGTCAAGTATTCGGAAAAGAATGCGACTCAAAATCATACGAATGTTTCTTAAACGAGGTGTTTTAAACGATGAATGTTTTAGTGTCCGTAATTGTTCCTATTTACGGAGTTTCGAAATATTTGGACAAATGCGTCGAATCGATAGTAAATCAATCTTATCGAAATTTAGAGATAATACTTGTCGATGACGGCGGTAACGACGATTGTCCGAAAAAGATAGATGAGTGGTCTTGTAAAGACAAAAGGATTGTTGCTCTTCATAAACAAAACGGCGGGCAGTCTTCGGCAAGGAATTTAGGTTTAGATGTTTGCCACGGAGAATACGTTACTTTTGTTGACGGCGACGATTGGGTTGAAGCAGACTATTGCGAAAAATTGGTTAATGTGATTGAAAGGTTCGATGCGGATATTTCGGTAGGGTTTTTTAAGCGTTGCAACGAACGGGCGGTTGCCTCGTCCAGAAAGTTTTTAAACGTTTCGGTAGACGCGTATCCGTGTAGCCCGTCTCAGGCTGTTAAGTATTTTTTAGAAACTTCGATAGCGGTATGGGGAAAGATGTATAAAAAAGGGGTTATAGACTCTTTAAGATTTCCTACGGGAAGGCTGGCGGAAGAGTATGTTTTTCAGTTAAACGCTTTAATGGAATCTAAAACTATCGCTTTTTGCAATAAACATCTTTATGATTATAGAATCAGACCGGATTCCGACGCTCATTCGATAAAGCCGAGTTATCTTTTAGACAATATTCAGGCTATAAACGAAAGTTATAAAATTTGTCAGCAGTTTTTTCCGTTCGAAACGGAATACTGTTTTAAGCATTTGTCTGCATTGATTTTTGAATTTGTTTCTGCAAGCAAATTTGGCGAAGACATATTAAAAACAAGAAAAGAAGATTTAGACAACGCCGTTAGTACGGTGGGCGGTTTAGAGTTTCTCTATTTAAAAACGGAGCACCCCCTAGATACGATTTTTTATACTTACGGGCAGTTTTATTCGTTGCTTACAAAAAAAGAGAAACATGTTTTGCAAAAAGCGTTTAGACATAGTTTTAGAAAAAGCAAACCAAGTCTTAATGCGAAATTTATATTGAAGTATTTACCGTCGCTATTATCTCTTGAAATGGCAACTAAACTGTTTAGGGCACAAAGGAGATAAAATATGAAGTTATTAAAATGTTTGGTTCCGTCTAGCTTATTAAACGAACTAAGATTAAGAAAAATTAGAAAAATACATTTTAAAGGCAAAAAATCCGCGGGGGGGGGGGGATAAGATCTGTTAATATCTCTCGAAATTGCTTTTTATCGGATACCGTTGAAATTGCAGAAAATGTATTTGTCGGCGATTACGTTACGATAGGAAGACACACCTACGTTCAAAGAAATTCTGAAATATTGTCGGCAAGTATAGGAAATTTTTGTTCTATCGGAACGGGGGTAAGAATAGGAATGTTCGAACATCCCGTAGACAATATTTCGACGTCGTCAAGACTTTACTTAGATATTCTTAAAGACAAAAACTTTTATAACGATATACCTAAACCCGCAATTATAGGAAACGACGTATGGATTGGTAGCGGAGCAACCGTAAAAGGCGGAGTTTCGGTCGGAGACGGTGCGGTTATCGGTGCCGGCGCCGTAGTTACGAAAGACGTTCCGGCTTATGCAATCGTTGCAGGGGTACCTGCAAAGTTTATTCGTTATAGGTTCGGTCAAGAAAAAATCGACGCACTGCTTTCGCTTAAATGGTGGAATTGGAGTGATGAAATTATATTAAGAAACAAATCATTATTTGAAATCGAATTATCCGGAATTCCGGACGAAATAAAGGAGTAAACTCAATGAAAGAAAGAATAACGGCTATTATTCCCGCAAAGGGAATGAGCGGAAGATTACCGCACAAAAACACTTTGGCATTTGGTGAAAGCAACTTATTGATTCATAAGATAAGGACGCTGAAACAAGTTGATGAAATTAAAGAAATAATTGTTTCGTCCGAAGACGACGAAATATTAGCCATGGCAGAAGCAGAAGGGGTTAGGGCAATAAAAAGACCTTACGAATTTTCTGCCGAAACAAAGCCTTTCCAAGATTTCTTGTATTATATAGTTGGCGAAGCCAAAGAAGACCATATTATGTGGGCTTGTTGTACTTCTCCGATGGTTGACGTAGATACTTTAAGAAAAGGATGTAAAATGTATTTTCAAAAATTAAAAGAAGGGTACGACTCTTTGATTACGGTAATGGAATACCACCATTATTTATTAGATAAGGACATGAAACCGTATACCTTTAAATGGGGTCCCGAGCATAGAAATTCGCAAGATTTAGACAGATTGTATTTCTTTACCGACGGAATTCAGTTGGCACCCAAACAAAGTATGAGAGAGTGGCACTATTATTTTGGACATAATCCTTTCGGGTTAGAAGTAGACTTAAAAACTTCTACCGATATAGACACGATTTACGATTATCTGTTAGCCAGAATGCAATATTTTTACGACGAAAACGATATGAGAAATAACGGCGTTAATTCCAGAGAAGGGGAAGAAGTTTATAATTACATTTTGAAAAAAATGGTTTGTACTTTAAACGAAAAAGAATTGGACGAAATTCTTTCTTGTATCGGAATGGAAAAACTGAAAGACTTTGTAAATAAAAAGTGAGGGAAACTTATATGGACGGAATTAAAATTTTAGATTGTACGTTAAGAGAAGCCCCCCTTGACGATTTAATGTGGGGAGACCTTTCTATTCAAAAAGTTATTCATGGTCTGGAAAAAAGTGGTGTAGATATTATAGAAGTAGGATTTTTAAAAAACAATCCTTATCAATTCGGTTCTACTTCGTTTAATAAGGTAGAAGAAATAAAACCCTATCTAAAAAACAAAAAGAAAGATACGATGTATGTTGCTTTGGTAGACTACGGCAGGTACGATTTGAAATATCTTTCGGATTACGACGGTACTTCCATCGACGCTATCAGGGTATGCTTTAAGCACAACGAAATCGATTTAGTACTCGATTATGCGTCACAAATCAGAGCAAAGGGATATAAGGTGTCTATTCAGCATGTAGATACTATGGGGTTTACCGACGAAGAGATTATCGATTTTATAAAAAAAGTCAACGAGTTTAAACCTTTTTCGTACGCTATTGTCGATACATTTGGCGCAATGTACGGTTCCGACGTTAAACATTATGCCGAATTAGTAGGGACTTATTTAGATAAAGATATTTTTTTAGGGTTCCACGCTCATAACAATTTAATGTTAGCCGACGCAAACGACCAGTTGTTTATTGAAACGATGAAAGGTAAAAGAAATATTATGGTAGATACTTCTTTGTACGGATGCGGTCGCAGTGCGGGTAACGCTCACACCGAATTGATTTTACAGTATTTAAATAAAAAGCAATTCGGTTCTTACGATATCAACGAAGTACTGGATTTAATAGATACGGTAATTGTGGCGGCTCAGGAAAAAACATCGTGGGGTTACAGTATTCCTTATTTTATTTCGGGAATTTATAACGCCCACACCTTTAATGTAAAGCAATTGTTAAAAAGGCACAATCTAAAATCCAAAGATTTAAGAGGAATTGTCGAAATGCTCGACGATACTCAAAAAAAAGCATACGACTATGCGCTTTTAGAAAAGCTATATGTAGAATATTTTAACGACCCGATAAAAGACGACGACGTTATTCTTAAATTATCGAAAGAATTGTCCGAGAAAAATATTTTATTGATAGGTCCCGGTAAAACTATTTTAAACAACAAAGAAAAGATTGACGAGTTTATTCGCGCCAACAAGCCTATTGTAATTGGTGTTAATAACTTGATTGATGGGTTTAAATTCGATTACGTGTTTTATAGCGGAGCAGTTCGTTACCAAAATTTACAGTATCAAGATTATAAAAGCGCCGGTTCGCCATTGATAATACTGTCTTCTAATATTAAAGATAAAGCAGACGAAAACGAAGTAATAGTAGATTATAAGTCGTTAATTAAGTTCGGCTGGATAAATTTAGACAGTTCTTTAATTATGCTTTTAAGACTTCTTTTAAAATGCGGTGTTACAAAAATGTCCGTTGCAGGACTGGATGGTTACGATAAGTTCGGAAACGCATTTTATAAAAACGAGTTGGATACCGGGCTAGACGAAAAGACAAGGCTCGAACATACTAACGATAACATTTCGATGATAAAAGATTTAAAAAAGCAGTATAGCGACTTTAATCTTTCGTTTTTAACCGATAGCGTTTATGCAGAATGTTTTAGCGAAAAATAAACTAAGGTAAAAAGGTGTTTTGGTGGATTTGAATAGTAAAGAAAAGAATTATGCTTTTAAAATAAAGAATATTATTTTCGATTTAGATGGGTGTATAATAGATTCGACTCAGGTTCAGAAAGACGCTTTTTTCGGCAGTTATGCAGAAATTGTCGGTGACGGTAATTGCCCTTCTTACGAAGAGTATATTAAGTGTACCGGAAATTCAGTCGAAGGGATGCTCGAATCCTTACGTTTGCCATCAGATATGGCAAACGTGTTTAGACGAATCAGCCGAGCATCGGTAGACAAAATTAACGTGAATTGGGACGTAATAGAACTAATTAAAAAGTTAAAAAAAGAAGGTTCGAAAATTGCAATTTGTACAGGCAAAGACCACGACAGAACCTTGGAAATTTTAAAATACTACGGTATCGATTTGCTTTTTGATACGCTTGTTTGCGCCGACGACGTTAAAGAACACAAGCCTTCCCCCGAACCTATTCACACGGCAATTCGTAATTTAGGGGTTCCGTATGAATCTTGTTATATGGTGGGCGACGGTTATTCGGATATTAAAAGCGCGCAAAACGCAGGAATAAAATCTATACTGACGTTATGGTATGGGGATAACGGTATTCCGAGAATTGCAGATTATACCGTAAAAAGCGTTTACGATTTAGAGAATATTTTAAGGAGCAACGCATGAGCGACTTTGGAATGGTTTCGGTAATCGTGCCGATTCATAATACGCAGAATTACTTAAAAAGATGTTTTGATTCGATTATCAATCAAAGGTATAGCAATTTAGAAATACTTTTAATCGACGATGGCTCTACCGATTTGTCCGGTGCCATATGCGACGAATACGAAAAGAAAGATTCTCGCGTGAAGGTAGTCCATAGCACGGGGGGGGGGGGCAGGTTTTGCTAGAAATATAGCCCTTGATATATGTAAAGGCGATTTTATTTGTTTTGTGGATAGCGATGACTATATTGAGAAAGATTATTGCGAGAAACTAATATATGCCTTAAAAACGAATAATACCGATATTGCGATATGCGGATTCTTTATGGACTATCCTAAAAGGAGTTTAAAAAGCGATATTGTTTCGGAACCCAAAATAATATGCGGTTCGGAAGAATTGTTAAGAGAATACCTGTCTGCATCGTATATTTGCGGATTGTTATGGAATAAAATGTATTCGTCTAGTTTATGGCGAGATATTCGTTTTCCTGAAACCAGAGCGTCAGAAGATAATGCAACTAGTTATAAAGTGTTCGATAATTGTAATTCTGCCGTAGTGATTCCGAATTGTTTGTATCACTATGTACAAAGAAACGATTCCGTTGAGAATAAAATTGTTATTAAAAATCATCTTGTTTCGATAGAATTCGCAGACGAAAGGTATAGATATATTTCTAATAAGTATCCCGATTTAGAAAATTTGGCAAATAAAAACAGGTGGTCTATTAGAATTGCAATGTATTATCGGTTGTTTTTAACGCATAGTTTTAAAGAATATCGAGACGTATTAAAAAAATGGATTGACTTTTTTAAGAATAATAGAGCGCCTTCGTCTGAACAGCAAGCAATTTGTAATAAAATAGTCAAACACCCGTATTTATACGGATATTGCTATTATTTAAAGTTTATAACAAAAAAAGCAATTAAAAAAATATTGCGAAAACAATAAATGTATAAAATAAAGCGCAAGCATTTTTGCGTTAAGTTTTTATTAAGGGAATAAAAAATGAAATACGATTATTTAATTGTCGGTTCCGGATTGTACGGTTCTACTTTGGCTAATAAATTGGCAAAAAGTGGCAAAGCCGTGCTTGTGGTTGACAAACGTAACAACATAGCGGGCAATGTATATACCGAAAAAGTTGAAGGTATTATTTTTCATAAATATGGCGCGCATATATTTCACACAAACAACAAAGAAGTATGGGATTATGTAAATTCGTTTGTTACGTTTAACAGGTTTACAAATTCCCCAGTTGCAAATTATAAGGGCGAGATTTACTCGTTGCCTTTTAATATGTATACATTTAATAAAATGTGGGGGGTTGTTACGCCCGAAGAAGCACTTCAAAAAATTAACGAACAAAGAAAAGAAATCGCAGGGGAACCGAAGAATTTAGAAGAACAGGCAATTTCGTTGGTAGGCAGAGATATTTATGAAAAGCTCATTAAAGGTTATACCGAAAAACAATGGGGTAGAGATTGTAAAGATTTACCTGCGTTTATTATAAAGAGACTTCCTGTAAGACTTACATACGATAATAATTATTTCAATGCGCTTTATCAAGGAATTCCGATTGGCGGTTATACTAAGCTTGTCGAAAAAATGCTTGAAGGCATAGAAGTAAAGTTGGGCATAGATTACCTTGTAGAGAAGTCGAAGTTAGACGATTGCGCAGATAAAGTTATTTATACGGGGCCCATAGACGCTTATTTTAATTACAGGTTAGGGACGCTCGAATATCGTTCGGTAAGGTTTGAAAACGAAATCTTAGACATTCCGTCTTTCCAAGGAAACGTTGCCGTAAACTATACGGATAAAGAAACTCCTTGGACAAGAATAATCGAGCATAAGTGGTTTGAATTCGGAAAAGACGAAAACGGAAACGATATTCCTAAAACGATTATTTCAAAAGAATATTCGTCGGAATGGAAGCCGGGAGACGAACCGTATTATCCGGTAAACGACGAGAAAAACGGTTCTTTATATAAACAGTATAAAGAACTCTCAGACAAAGAAAAAAAGGTAATTTTCGGCGGAAGGCTTGGCGAATATAGGTATTACGATATGGATCAAGTAATAGCGTCGGCATTAAAAAAGTACGAGGAATTAGAATGTTAGAAGCATTAAAAGAAAAAGTATATAAAGCCAATATCGATTTGGTCAAGTACGGTTTGGTTGTTTTTACGTGGGGAAATGTTTCCGAAAGGGATAAAGAAACCGGTTTGGTTGTAATTAAACCGAGCGGTGTCGATTACGATACGATGAAAGCCGAAGATATGGTTGTGGTCGATTTAGAAGGGAATATTGTCGAAGGCAAACTTAATCCTTCGTCCGATACGCCTACGCATTTAGAACTGTACAAAAAATATCCTTTTATCGGTGGGATAACACATACTCATTCAACTAATGTGGTATCTTTTGCGCAAGCAGGTAAAGATATACCGGCATTAGGGACGACCCACGCCGATTATTTTTACGGCGATATTCCCTGTACAAGGGCGTTATCGAAAGAAGAAATTGAAAGTGCTTACGAAAAAAATACCGGTAGCGTAATAATCGAAGAAATAGAAAAAAGGGGTTATAATCCGCTCTCGATTCCGGGAATTGTCGTTAAGAATCACGGTCCGTTTTCTTGGGGTAAAGACGGCAACGCGTCGGTTTATCATGCTGTGGTTATGGAAAAAGTGGCAGAGATGGCTTTAAAAACATTGGTGTTAAACAAGAATGCAGAGATGGGACAATACATTCTCGATAAACATTACAAAAGAAAACACGGACCTAATGCGTATTACGGACAGAAGAAGTAATATATGGATAAAAAAAGAGCTTTTTTGAATGTTGTTGTATCGATTGTTTTTTATGTAATACTTCTTGTAATGAGTTTCGTTACAAGAAGATTTTTGATACAATATCTCGGTATAGGCGTTTCCGGTTTGAATTCTTTATATTTGAGTTTAATCGGTTTCTTGTCGGTTGCAGAACTAGGAATAGGGTCTGCAATAACTTTTTCTATGTATAAACCTATATTAGAGAAAGATAACGATAAGGTTGCGGGGCTGTATAATCTTTTTAAAAAGTTGTATTTTTACATTGGCATAATCATTACTGTCGGGGGAATAATTTTACTTCCTTTTTTACCGTACTTGGCAAAAGATTATTCTGAACTGAATATCAATTTATACACAACGTTTTTATTGATGCTGTTGTCTACAATCATAACATATTTTTATAGTGCCAAAATCTCTTTAATTAATGCTTATAAAGAAAACTATGTAACGACGTCTATAAATTCTTTTTCAAGGATTTTATGCCAAGGGTTACAGATAGCGTCGCTGGTTGTGTTTAAATCGTTTGAAATCTATTTGGTTTGTCGAACTATTTCTAGTCTTGCGGAAATGTTTTTTATTGAATGGTTTTCTAGAAAGACTAAGAAAGAAATACTGCAAAACAAATCGAAAATAGACGATGTAACAAAAAAAGAAGTATCTAAAAGCATAAAAGCCATGTTTATGCACAAAATCGGAATGATATTGGTAAACACTGTCGATAGCATTATTATATCTGCCTTTATCGGCGTGGTTATTTTAGGCAAGTATTCGAATTATATTACGATTATGACTTCGATGACAGGTCTGTTAGCTATGTTTTTTACTCCGCTAACTTCTGTAATTGGGCATATGTGTAAAGAATCTGATAAAGAAACGGTAAATAAATATTTTAATTTTATTTATATGTTTAGTTTTGCAATCGGATTGATTTTTTTCCTTGGTTATTATGCAATCATCGACGAAGTCGTTACGATATGTTTCGGAAGAGACTTAGAGCTTGTTAAAATAATTTCATTCGTCATAACCGTTAATTACTTTATTCAGTTTTTAAGAAAGGGCGTAATTCTATTTAGAGATGCTACGGGAACGTTTTATTACGATAGGTGGAAGCCCTTAGCGGAAGGCGGGTGCAACGTAATTCTTTCTATACTGTTCGTTTTAGTGCTTCCCGAAGAGTATAGAGTTGTAGGAGTTATCGTTGCAACGATAATTACAAATCTTCTTATTTGTCATATCGTCGAACCGCATGTTTTATTTAAATACGAGTTCAAGGAATCTGCAAAGAAGTATTATGCGAAAAATTATTTTTACATAGCAGTATTTAGCGTTTGTTTGTTTGTTTTGTCTAAACTAATGGTAACAAACGACAACATAGCGGTTCAATTACTGATAAACGGATTTATTTCGGTAGGCATTTCCGCGATAGTAATTGTTGTTGTCTTAATTTTTGAAAAAGATTTTCGGCATTATGCGTTTAGCGGAATAAAGCAATTACGGAATCGAATTTTCAAAAGAAAAAAATAGAGCGTATCTATTTAAAACAATTAAACTCGTTTGATACATTTAATTAAAAAAGGATGGAGTTGTTTTTTCGATAACCGTATTATGTTCGGTTGGATTATTAAAAGCACAAAAAAATTTTGCACGAAAAGAAAATTTGTTTTAAAGGCTTATAAAAATAGATTAAGGAAACACAACGAGTGGAAAACTTAGTTAAAACAATAACGAAATGTATAAAATATCAGTTGTTTGCGGGAGAATCGGGTAAAAAAACGAATCATAACGAACAAGTCGTTGCGGTCGATATTTCCGCAGACTTTTTTTCTGAGTTATATAGATTGTCGGTAAAACACGATATAGCGAACATGGTCGGTGATGCGCTGATAAAAAACGGACAAATTGAAAATAGCAACATAAAATCTCGCTTTCAAAAACAAATAGCGATGTCCGTGTATCGTTGCGAAAATATTAATTACGAATTTGGTAGGCTATGCGTACTATTGGAAAACGAGCATATCGAGTTTATTCCGTTAAAAGGCGCAGTGCTAAAGAATTACTATCCCGCACCTTGGATGCGGACAAGTTGTGATATCGATATTCTCGTTCATAACGAAGATTTGCAAAAGGCGAAAGTCGTATTTAAAGAAAAACTCGGGTATACCTGCGATAGAGAAGAAAAAGGTTCGCACGATGTGTTGTTGTGTGCACCGAACGGAGTTCATTTAGAACTGCATTATACTTTAATAGAAGAAGGTAAACTGTTAAAAGCAGACAAAATATTGTCGGATATTTGGAATTACGTAGAAGAATCGGATTCATATCAGAAAAAACTTTCCGACGAAGCGTTTTACTTTTATCATATTGCACATATGGTAAAGCATTTTTTGATTGGCGGTTGCGGAATTAAACCATTTGCGGATTTATGGGTATTGAACCATAACAATGTAAACGGAAAAGATAAAGAAAAGCGAGATAGTCTGTTATTGAAAGGTGGTCTTTTAAAGTTTGCAAAAGAAACAGAAAAACTGTCTGAAATATGGTTTGGAGAAGAAGAACATACACAAACTACCGAGAAAATAGAAAACTATATTTTACAGGGCGGAGTGTACGGGACAATGCAAAATCGCGTGGTAGTACAACAAGTGAAAAGTGGCGGTAAAATCAGGTATAATATTTCTCGAATATGGTTGCCCTACGATACGATAAAATTTCTTTATCCGGTTTTGCAAAAGCATAAATGGATGCTTCCGTTCTGTCAAGTAAAGCGATGGTTTAAACTGCTGTTTAAAGGCGGATTTAAGCGAAGCGCAGACGAACTGTCGACAAGTAGTTCGATTACCGAAGAACAGAGAAAGGAGATAAGCAATTTACTTTCTGAGCTGGGTATATAGTGATTTTTAGAATTAATAACCTAATTGAAAAGTTGTGTCAATGCTTGTATATTGTTTTTAGTAAAAATTCCCGTCGCTCGATGCGATGGGAATAATAGTTTATATATAAAAAAATTTTTCTATAATTACTAAGCCTTAAAACTTTGGGGTTAGGGAAAGGTGTTTACAGATGGCTAACGAAAAGTCTAAAGCAGGCTTGGGTCCGTTTGCGGTAATTAGATTTTTATCGGTAGTAACATTTTCGTTTGTATACGAACCGCCAAGCAGTTTTACAAATTCGGGCGACGGGTAACAGGTGGCTTTTCTGTCGCCTACAAGTCCGTGTTTTGCCAAAACCACCGCGGGCGAAGCGCAAATCGCAGATACCAACCTTCCTTCTAAAAGGGCTTTTTTTGTTTCGGAAACGACGGTGGCGTTTTTCGACAGGTTGGTTGCGCCGGGCATACCGCCTGGTAAAATTATCGCGTCGTAGTCGGAAAGG
>CAZQAC010000027.1:0-23099 GCA_964591125.1 uncultured Lachnospiraceae bacterium | reverse complement strand
GGCATTTATACAATAAATAATGCAGAGATTCTCCGGCTTTACCTCCCGTACAATAAACGTGACGTTGTTCGTAATTCCATTTTAAATCGTCGTGATACAATGTCGAATTAAGCTTATCCTCTATTTCTTCGACAGATAATTTTTCAAGTTCTTCTTCCGAAAAAATTTGATAATAATCCACTTCGACATACCCCGGTCGCTCGTCCTGAGCATGTTTTGGGACAGTCATGTATCCGCCTTTTATGACAGAACCGAAAACGGGACGACGAAAATGTTTGAGCATTTTTCCCGTTCCGACAGCTACGGGCTGATTCGCTCCCGAAATAGAATTCATTCCTTCGGGGAAAATAAAAATATTTCCGTTGTTTTTAAGAACTCGACTGATTTCCTTCATCGCATAATAATCGGGAACGAAATTCTTTTTGGGAATACAATTCATTAATTTGAAAAGCCATGCGAACTGCGATCTGTAAAACTCGTTATAACCTACTACGAAATTATACCTAATCGGCAACAACGGCATCGCATTGAAAAAATAATCTATTCGCGACGTGTGATTACTTACAAAAATATGCGACGACTTCAATAATTTTTTATCAAAATGAAAATTAACGCGCACGTTGTATTTTTTGAAACAAAAAAATTTCACCGCGCCGCCCACCACATTATAAAGCAATCCCGGACTTTTTATTTTCCGAGAATAAAGTTTTTGTTCTATAGTCTTTTTTTTCGACATAATCGACCTCGACGAAAACCGAACGCACGAAATTCTTCGACTTGCAATCTCCATACGGTCTAACTGTCTCGGCATCGAATAAAATTTACTTTTACAACGTTCGATTTGTTTTTACAATATAATTAATATTATACAACTTATTTAAAATAAAAACAAGCGGATTGTCGCTATTTGTCGAACAGATTATCGTAACAGTTTTCCGAGTTTATCCATCATGGCTTTTTTATGCTCCGTAAGCGAATGAACGTAACGATTAAGCGTTATCGAAGGCGACTTATGTCCCAATATTTCGGAAAGCGTTTTTACATCCATGCCACACTCGAGGGCGCGCGTCGCGAACGTATGCCTTAAAGAATGTATCCCTCTGCGTTTGACTCCTACGTTTTTCAATAACAATTCGAAACTTTTTTGATACGACCGCACGGAGAATTCGCCTTTTGCTCCCGAAATCACGTATTCGGAGCGGCTGATTCTTTTTTCTTTTATTATCAACGGCATAAGCTGTTTGGGAACGGGAACGATTCGACGCGAAGAAAACGTTTTTGGCGTTTCCACCATTCTCACATACTTTCCGTACGAATTTTTACCGTCGTAACAAGTTTTATCAACGGTCAAAAACCCGTTTTTTATATCCAAATCGCTCCACTTAAGCGCAAGCAATTCTCCCACTCTCAGCCCCGTATACAAACATAAGACAACTCCGAACATTTTGCGTTTTTTATGAGCGAGAGCTGCCTTTTCGATTAATTTCTGTTCGCTCGGAGTAAAACAAGTTATTCCTTTTTCACAAAAACGCGGACGTCGTATCTTTTCGGCAACGTTTTCTTCGATCAAACCCGAAAGGCATGCGGCCTTAAGGGAATTCCTAACCACGTTAATAATTCCGTTCACCGAATTCGGGCGCAAACCTTTGCCTGTTTTTACGTTTCCGCATACGGACAGTTCCGAAATAAATTTTTGCAAAACGGTAGGAGTGATGTGCTTTATTTCGTAATATCCGAGTGTCGGTTTGACATGCAAACGAATCGTATCCGAATACGCAGCCGCAGTTTTGTTTTTAACCGTCGTTTTTACATAATTTTCCATCCATTCCGTTAGCCATTGTTCGTACAACATAAACAATCTCCTTTATAGTAATTATAAATTTCTTATCAAAAACGATAAAAATCAATAATTATTATAAATGATTATTTAATCGATTGTTTTATGATTCGGAGTCACACAAAAAAACATAAAAAACGACGCCTCGAATAATAAGAGACGCCGTGTATTATACAAGCGGCGGTTTTGTTGGAGAAGAACCGCTTGAATAATTTTTTATGGAATTTATTTCAGACGTTTTGCCGCCGCACGATCTATTATCGCGATAACGTCGGGATGATTTTTTAACGCGGAAGCAGGACAGGATTCGTTTACGTCGCCGTCGATCATTGCGGCAACCGCGTCGGCTTTATTTGCTCCGGACGCCATAATGACGATCTTCTTCGACCGTAAAATATTCGCTATACCCATACTGTAAGCCTGAACGGGAACCTGACTCTTATCTTCGAACAAACGCGAATTATCGTTTATCGTGCTTTCGGTCAAATTTACGACGTGAGTAACCGCGTCGAAAGAAGTGCCGGGCTCGTTAAAACCGATATGTCCGTTGGACCCTATGCCCAAAATCTGCACGTCGGGAACGTATTTTTCCAACAACGCGTTATAACGCTTGCACTCCGCTTTGCTGTCAGAAGCAACTCCGTTCGGCAAAAAAGTATTTTCTTTATTTATGTCTATGCGATCAAAAAAATGCGAATTCATAAAATACGCGTAACTCTGTTCGTTACTCGGTTCGAGCCCTACGTATTCGTCCAAATTAACGCTCGAGACGTTCGCGTAAGAAGTTCCGTTCTGTTCGTGGTCTTTAACCAAAAGATCGTACATTCCTATGGGAGTAGAACCCGTTGCGAGTCCCAACACCGCGTCTTTCTTTTCGGTAACGACTTCTTTTACTATTTCGCTTGCCGCGCGACTCATCGCGTCGTAATCTTCAACGATCAATATTTTCACGATACACCTCTACACTGATTCAATTATATTAATTATACAACATCGAAAAGTCAACGATTTATCTTTTCGAAAACATTTTTTACACAAAACAACGCAATTTTTCACATCGGCGTTTTTTTAAAACGCTCGACCTCGAATATAGCGAATTTTAAATATAAAAAGAATCCGTTAAATGAATTTTAAAGAACTCTTTTCTTTTTTTGATATTACAGCGTTAACCGACTATTTCTATTAACGCAGAATCGTTCGAACGACCGATTCTAAGCCGCGTTTTCTAAATTTTAAAAGCATAACTTTTTTGCGTTTTCGAACGAATTCGACCGTATTTCGAGCAATCACGCCAACGTAAACTTCATTATAACGGGGTTATGATCCGAATAAACAAAACCGGTCTGTTTGTTTTGAAGATAATTTACAGTAACGTTGTCCGACACGAGAAATCCGTCGACCACAAAAGTAGGATTTCCTTCTTTATAAGGAACGTCGCAATTTCGACAAGTAGGAAGAACCGTTCGGTCGCAATAATTCATCGCGCGAGATATTCCTTCCGGCATCAACTCGAATGGAAAAGGTTTCGCCCAACCGAAATCAGCATTCTCTCCGCCGTTAAGTTTTTGCGTCGAATCGCCCGTAAAATCGTGATTGAAATCGCCTCCGCAAACGCAAAAATTACCTTTGTCGTATTCTTTTTTCATATCGCCGAGCAACATATTCATCTGCGCCGTCCTTACTTCGTCCGAGCCTCCGTAAGCCGACATATGAACGTTATACAAAACCAACTCTTTTCCGTCGTCAACGGGCAATCGCGAAACCGTATAACATCTGTCGAGGTCCAAAAACTTACCGAATCCCGAAGAAACGGGTAAGCTTCTGCGCATACACGAAGATATCGTGTATTTGGAAAACGTCATAATTCCGCTGTTAGACGCGCCGTGCGGTTGATAAAAAGGATACATCAAAAAAGCCGAATGATAATTCACCGCGAACGTCGACGTATATCCGTCGAAACGCGAAATCAATATTTCACGTTCGTCGATATGATAACTTCTGGTCGAATCGGTATCTATTTCCTGAAACAAAACGAAATCCGGATTTTCCGAAATGACCTCGTCCGCGCCTTTGTTTACACATTCCGTAACGCTTTCTTTGCTGTTTGCCCAAGATTGCGTTCCGCCGTCCATAAAGAAAGTAAAATCCGAAGTATAAGCGCCGAAACCGAGATTTTGAGTAACTATCGAATATTGTTTGTTTTTTTCGATAATCTTATCTTCAATCAAACTTTTTATTTCCACGACTTGCTCGTCCGGAATTCTGTCATAACTGAAAACGGCATAACCGACATAGCAAGCGACGACGAAAATCAAACAAATCACAACGGACAAAACCGCTTTGATTATCTTTTTTAACATATTATTTGACGCGAGTCAGATTGAATACAACCGTAGCGAAATCGGACCACGGGAAATAGGGAATAAGTCCGACGTTCATAATCGTACTGCCGCTTAATTTCGCGCCCGTTTCTTCTATTAAATATACGGCGTCGGGAGCAAGTCCTTTCGGATAAAAACGTTTTACGGCGTTATTCGGCATATCGAGAGTTTTATAGCAAGTAATAACGCTTTGACTCTTATCTTTGGAAGTAACTTCGAATCCGAAATAGTTTCCCTCGAACGGATTCTCCAATCTGTACAAATCGCCCTCCAAAATCAAACGTTCCATTTTATGATACTGTTCTACCTGTCCTTTTATCTGTCCGAGATCAGATTCGTTTATCTTCGTAGTATCCAACTCGTAACCGGTAGCGCCGAGATGAGCTATGTGACCGCGAGTAGCGAAAGACGCCGTTCTGTTGGTGCTGTGATTAGGACATATGGACACGTGACAAGACATCAGCGACAACGGATAGCACAAACTCGTTCCGTACTGAATTTTTACACGTTCGTTCGCGTCGGTATCGTCGCTCGTCCATATTTGAGGGAAATAATAAGCCATGGCGGGATCGAATCGTCCGCCTCCGCTCGAACAGCCTTCGAAGAATATATCGGGATTGCCTTTTATAAGACGTTCGCAAATATCGTACAAGCCCAAAATATATCTGTGCATGATTTCGGTCTGTCTATCGGCAGGCAGTCCGTCCGAAAAATTCTCGGTAATGTTTCTGTTCATGTCCCACTTGACGTAATCGATATCGTACTTCTTCAAATTATATTCAACCGCTTCGACGATATAATCTCTTACTTCTTTTTTTGTCAAGTCAAAGACCAATTGATCGCGCGACGGAGCAGCGTTACGGTAAGGAATTTTTATCGCCCAATCGGGATGCGCGCGATAAACATCCGAATCTTCGCTTACCATTTCGGGTTCGAACCAAAGTCCGAATTTAAGTCCCGAAGCGTGACAATAATCGATAAGCGTTTTAAGACTACCCTTAAGTTTTTGCTCGTTTACCGTCCAATCGCCCAATCCGCTTTTATCGTTATCTCGCTTACCGAACCAACCGTCGTCCAAAACAAACATGTTGATTCCGCTGTCTTTTATCGTATCTATTATAGAGCAAAGCTTAGGTATGTCAAAATTAAAATAAGTAGCTTCCCAATTGTTTATGACAATCGGACGCAATTCGTTGACATAACGAGGATTGATTATATATTTGCGATACAAATCGTGGAAAGTACGCGACATTTTTCCCACGCCGCCATCCGAATAAACTAGCGCTACTTCGGGAGTAGAAAATTTTTCGCCGGATTCGAGTTTCCATGAAAAATCGAAATCGTTGATTCCGCCGTTTACACGTACCGTATCGTACGGAGATTGTTCGACGTTCAACTTAAAGCTTCCGCTGTATATAAGATTGAATCCGTATACGTTGCCGTGATCTTCATCGGCATTTCCTTCAAGCAATGCCGCAAAGCAAGAAGAATGTAACGAAGTCGCTCCTCTTTTACTGTCTACCGAAATGACTCCGTGCATAACGGGAGTAATTTCCGGTTCTCTTTCGCGAAGGTGCGCACCGTGCTGAGTAAGCACTCTATACTTTCCGTCGGGGAAATCGACGTTGAAACTGTAAGCCCTGTTAAGCATCAACGGAGAATCGGACAAATTTTCGATTTCCGCTCTGCGCGCAATCGCGTCCACGTCGTCATAAACCGTATAAAACAGCTTTACGCGAACGTTGCTTATTTTATCGTATAATTTCAAAACCAGCGTTTCTCCGCCCGAAAGCGAAGGCATCCCGTCAATAGGCGGCTTTTCTTTCAAAATTTCGTATCCTTCGAATTCGCTCTCGAAAACACGAGAACCATCCGCGCTTTGCGGAATGAACGCGCATTCGCGAAAATCGCCTTTTCCGTAAGCCGGATATTCGTTAGACATTCCCATCAAACTGAGTTTGCGTTCGGGAGCTCCGTAAATAGCTACCTCGCTGCCTCTGTCTCTTAACACTTCGGTATAAGAAAGATCTTCTCGAGCGATTTTTTTACCGTAATATAAATTACTTAAAAATCCGAAACGATTTACCTTAATTACATAACTCGTGTTATTGCTTTCGAGATAAAATATTCCGGTTTGTTTATCAAAATATACAGACATTCAAATTCTCCTATGATGAATAAATATTTCCTCTTTCGGACGCTAAAACCGTCGTTTTTAATTGTCGCATTCGTTTTATCTTTTTATTCGAAAGCTAAACGACAAAATTTTACGCGATAAACGACTTTTCCGACAAAGCATACTAACATTATAACAAAAATAAAAAAATGTTGCAATGTTTTTTGCTCGTTTACGAATATTATTTTCACGTTTAGCATACTATATAAGTACAAGGTCGAAGAAATTCTTCCTTGTTGAACGAGGAAGAAGCCCCTTAACCTTGTTATCTTGAAAGTTTTCGTTTGATCGAATCTTCGAGTAGAAGCGACTAACGGAAGTAAACGAATTTGCGTTACTCATGCAAATGAACGTTTTGTTTAAGAAAATCTCGCGTAAATCGGTTTCTTTCTCCATGAAAAAACGCCCGCCCCTTTACAAAGGGCGGGTTTGCTTTTGTTCATTATCTGAATTTTTTATCGAAAGCGAGCGTTTTTTACACGAACATGTTTTGTCTGCGGAATGAATTTTTTTCAAAAAACAAATTTTACGCGTCGACGTCGATTAAATCGATTCGTTTGCGACAAAACGGCTTTTTATTAAAAGCTTTCGTTTATTAAATTCTGTTTAATCCCTCTTTAATCGCTTGATTTCTTACCGCTTCCGCAACGCGTTCGGCAACACGTTTATCTAAAGCCGCCGGAATCACGTACAACGGAGAAAGTTCCTCGTCCGTAACCATATCCGCCAATGCGTGCGCGGCGGCAAGTTTCATTCCTTCGCTTATTGTCTTAGCTCTGCACGAGAGCGCGCCCTTGAATATCCCCGGAAAAGCCAAAACGTTGTTTATTTGATTGGGATAATCGCTTCTTCCGCTACCGACAACGTACGCGCCGGCTTTAATCGCATCTTCGGGCATAATCTCCGGCGTGGGATTTGCCATTGCAAATACAATCGCTTTCGAATTCATGGACGCTATCATTTCGGACGTAAGCACACCAGGCGCGGATACGCCTATAAAAACGTCTCTTCCTCTAACAGCCTCTTGCAGTCCGCCTCTGACGTCGTATTTATTCGTTTTTTCGGCCAACTCCTTCTTTTTCCAATCCAAGCCCGGTTTGCCTTTATAAATTATTCCGTCTTTATCGTTCAAAACGACGTCTTTAACACCGAAATTAAGCAAAAGCTCGGCAATAGCAGTCCCTGCGGCTCCCGGGCCCGAAAGACATACGGTAACGTCTTCCGGCTTTTTGCCCGTAAGTTTAAGCGAATTGATTATTCCCGCAAGAACCACGATCGCCGTACCGTGCTGATCGTCATGAAAAACAGGTATATCGAGTTGCTCTTTCAACGCGTTTTCTATTTCGAAACAACGCGGCGCGGAGATGTCTTCGAGATTTATCGCGCCGAAAGAAGGCGATATGTTTTTAACCGTTTCGATTATCTCGTCCGAATCTTGCGTAGCCAAAACAAGCGGAAAAGCGTCGACGTCGGCGAATTCCTTGAACAGAATACATTTTCCTTCCATGACGGGCATACCTGCTTCCGCTCCGATATTACCCAATCCCAAAACCGCGCTTCCGTCCGAAACCACGGCAACCATATTAGATCTTCTCGTGTACACGTACGAAAGAGATTTGTCTTTAGCTATCAATCTGCACGGTTCTGCCACGCCTGGCGTATACGCGGTAGACAAATCGTTCGCAGTTTCTATTTTAACTCTTGAAATTACTTCGATTTTTCCTTTTTTTTCACGATGCAATTTTTCGGCTTGTTCTTCAAATGCCATAACTGTTCCTCTTTTTATTTTTTGTTCTTAATCGCTTTTTCCGCCGCGATTATATAATCGTAAGACTGAGCTTGTCTGAATTGACGTATGTCCAACCCCGTACAATGCAATATTTTATCCAAACGTTTCAAAAGCGTGTTTCTGTGTATATATAATTTTTTTGCCGTTGCGGCACAGGACATGTTACAATCCATAAAAGTTTTCGCCGTATCGCGAAGTTCCGCATCCAATTCGGCAAAATTCATACCGAACGTAAGATATTCGTAATAATCGTTTACCGATTTGACGGGAGCTTTATTAAGTAGCGCCGCGAGAGCGCAATCCCTATAATGTCGAACGCCGCCTTCTCCCGCCACGTATGCGTCAAGCGCGCGTCTGTACGCTCTTACGAGCTGTTCGGGTTTATCGGCAAAACCGCCCGAACAAACGACAAGATTGATTTTGCTTTCTTCCGTTATTCCGTCGAACAACACCTCCGCAAGTTCTTCGCTTCCGTCGTAACCGCCGTCTATTTCCTTTAAATACACAATCTCGCAATCGTCCATGCCGACGATAAAATCGTTTTGAGTCGATAACGCCGATAAGTAATCGGTAAGCTCGGCGCATTTTTCCGCTCCGTCCGTTTTTAACAAAACCACATAATATTTTTTATTAGGCATGGTTTTTACTAAAGTAACCGTTTCGTCGGCGGTAATCATTCCGGTAAAAGCTTTATAGAGAAGCGTTTCGATTTTTTCGCCGTCCGTTTTGTCCGCCGAATCAGCCAAATACGCTTGCAAAAGCTTCGCGGCGAACAAACCGCTTTGTTTGGGAATTTTTACGCACCCGGATTGGTTAAAACACCCGACGGGAACGAAAAAGAAATCGTCCTTTTCGGTTATTTGAGTAAAAACGAAATCGCTTTCGGAAATTTCCAAACCCGTAACTTGTCGAAGATATTCGATTTTATCAGTAAAAACACTCATAAATTTTCATTTTCCATATAAGCTGTTTTTATATATTTTGCCGTAACGACACCTCCGCTCAAATCCGCGACGTAACCGACGATGTCCGTTTCTGTATCTACAGCCAAAGCCAATCTTACGTCGCTCGCATACGAAACGTCGATTATTTCTCCGACGCTTTTAAGTTTGAACGCTATTTTTTTATACATGGAATAACTTACCGTCAGTTCGTACAAATCTCGTTCTTTCATGAACGCCGTGCCGAATTCCTTGATTACGCCAGACGCGCTGTCGCCGTAAGCGCGCGTTAAACCGCCCGTTCCGAGCAAAATTCCTCCGAAATAACGAACGACCGCTATCAGGCTTTTTTTCAAATTATTGTTTTTAAGAACGTCCAAAATCGGCATACCTGCCGTTCCGCTCGGTTCTCCGTCATCAGAAAAACGCGCGCAGTTGCCTGCAACGTCGGCAATATACGCATAGCAAACATGACGCGCATCGCTGTGTTTTTTACGTATTTCGGACAAAATTTCCGTCGCATGTTCTTCGTTGTCTATACGTCTGGAATAAGCTATAAATTTCGAACGCTTTATTTCAAGTTCGAAAACGCCTTCTTTTACCGTTCCGTAACCGTTCATTTCAAAATTACGTTTACGTGAACCTTTTTGCCTTTATGCAACACGAAATTGTTTTCTTGAGTAAAATCGCCGACCGTAGCGCGAATATCGGCCACCTTGCTTTGATTCACCGAAACGCCGCCGCCCTCTATCAATCTGCGAGCTTCGCTTTTCGTCAAAGCGATTTTCGTTGCGAACAACACGTCGATAATCAAGGTAAGCGCGTTTGCTTCTATTTCGACAGACGGCATATCCTGTGCGTTTCCGCCGAATGCCGCGGCAGCCTGTTTTTCTGCGGCAAGAGCTTTTTCTTCGCCGTGAACCAATTTCGTAACTTCGAAAGCAAGACGTTTTTTTGCTTCGTTTATGCGTTCGTCCTTATAAAGACACAACTTTTCGATTTCTTCCAAATCCATAAAGGTCAGAAGTTTCATGCACTCTTCCACCTTTGCGTCCTCGACGTTGCGGAAATATTGATAGAAATCATAAACGGAGCACTTGTTTTCATCCAGCCACAACGCGCCTTTTTGTGTTTTTCCCATCTTTTTGCCGTCCGAAGTAAGAAGGAGCGTGCAAGTAAGACAGAACGCGTCTTCTTGTTTTTTTCTTCTTATCAAATCTACGCCGGCAAGCATGTTCGACCACTGATCGTCGCCGCCCACTTCGAGCTTGCATCCGTAAAGCTCGTTCAACTTAAGAAAATCATAGCCCTGCATGAGCATGTAGTTGAATTCGAGAAAAGTCAATCCTTTTTCCATTCTTTGTTTGTAACATTCCGCGGTAAGCATTTTGTTTACCGAAAAATAAGCGCCGATGTCGCGTAAAAAATCGACGTAATTCAACGACATGAGCCAATCGGCATTGTTTGCGATTATAGCAGCGTTTTCGCCGTCGAATTTAATAAATCTCGACATTTGATTTTTGAAACACTCGACGTTGTGCTCGATTGTTTCGACGGACATCATCGTGCGCATATCCGTTCTGCCGCTCGGATCGCCGATCATACCCGTCCCTCCGCCAAATAACGCGATAGGAGTGTGTCCGTATTTTTGCATCCACGCCATAGCCATTATGGGTATATAATGTCCTATATGCAAGCTGTCCGCCGTGGGATCGAAACCGACGTAAAAGGAAACTTTTTCTTCGCCGAGCATTTTATATAAATCGTCGTCGTAAATGGTTTGCTTTATAAATCCTCTTTCTTTAAGCACGTCGTAAACGTTTTTCATTATTATTCTCCTTCTTTTAAGGTTATTTTTTTATATTCGTTGATCAAAGCGTTGCTGTTTTGCGATAATCGGATATCGCCGAAAACATACGCTTTTCCGTCCGAAGTAAACAAAATCGCCGATATTTCGCCTTTGGGGGCTATATCCGAAAATTTTTTGCCCGTAACGCACGCTGCAATCGCGTAAGCGTCGCATACCGCTCCTCCGCTGCCGATCACAATCGCCCTAGTAACGTAACTCGCGCTTTGAACGTAATCGCCTGTTTCGGCTTGAATCATTGTAGTCGGGTAACCGCTCAGCGGATTTATTACGCCACCGACATATACGCCGTCCGATAAACAATGCGAATTTTCCGTTACGTCGACTTCGGATACGAAAGAATTTGCGGGAAGAATTATTTCGCACAGCAACGCGTCATCGTAAGAAAAAGACGAGTATATCCATTCGCCTGTTTTCGAATCCGAATTTTTACCGAGAAACGCCGTCGAATTTCCGACGGATATTTCCGCGCTCGTAAGACCGTTTCTCGCCGCTACGGAAGCAAGCTTGTCCAGAGTATAACCGCATATAAAATCTTCGAAAGTAACGCAAGCGTGTTCGTCCGACATTTCGCCGCTCGACAGAAACATAACGTCTTTTTCGAGATAATATTCGCCGCCGATCGTTTTCGTGTCTATCAGCAACGGATTCTGCAAACCGTCCGTTTCGCGAAGAACGGATGTTCGATCCGGAATTTCGTTTGCCGAAAACCACATTTCCCGCAAACGTTTCGAAGTAACGCTGAAAGTTCCGTTCGTATCCGCAAAAAGTTTTTTACCCAAAGTAACAGATTCGTAAACGTAAAAGCCTACGCCAACCTTTACTTTATATTCCGTATCTCCCAAAATATTTATGCCGTTCTCAAAAAACTCTCCGTCAGCGCGATTGAATTTTTCGGTATCGCCGTATATGTACGACGATAATTGTTCGTCTATGGCACGTGCCGTCTCAACCATTTCGAGATAAGCCGATCGAGAATTTTTTCCTAACAAATTCAGCGTAACGTTTTTATCCGAGTATGGCATGTTAAATCGATACCGCGCCGCGTCTTTTGAACAAGCGGTCGATTGTAACGTCAGCAACACGCATAAAAATACGCAGAACGTTTTAGGAAGTATTTTTCTCATTCCGATACCTCTCGTCGAAAAAATTCGCAACGTCAGCGATCAATTTCGACATTTTTGACTCACGACGTTTATCGAACAAAGCCGTCGCAAAAAAAACTTTTACATTCAATCGATCGAAATATCGTCGCACAAAATAATTATAACCTTTTCTTGAACAATTTGCAACCGATTTACCGCAATTGTCCGTATTTTGATTCGAATATGACCGCACAAAAAAATCTTTTGCTCGAAATTATCGAAAGGAAGCGAAAACGCGGCAGACTTTTATTCTTTTTAATCTAAAATCGATTGACTATGACGTTTATAAGAGTTATAATAAATAAAAAAGAGGTGAACTATGCCTTTAATAGAATTTAAATGCAATAAATGCGGTTACGAAACAGAAGAACTGACAAAAACGAACGACGTCGCACCGAAATGCCCGAAATGCGGTTACGAAATGACTCAGAAATATTGGGGAAAATGTTATGTTAACGGCTCGACTAAAGAACATTGCTCTGGCAACTGTTCTACTTGCAAAGGATGCGGGAGATGACTACTATGAACGAAATTTTTTCACGCAGAAGCATTAGAAGTTACAAATCTTTACCCGTCGAAAAAAACAAACTTTCGGAAATATTGCGAGCCGGAACTTTCGCTCCCTCGGCTATGAACAATTCAGACAGACAGTTCACCGCAATAGCCGACAAAGAGATATTAAAAGAACTTAACGACGCGGTAGCCGATCTCGTGGACGAAAACATTAAAGCACGTATTCTTCAACGAAACGGCGGTCATTTCAGTTTTCACTACGGTTCGCCCGTATTGATAATCGTTTCTCATTTCGAAAACGCCTTGTACCCCGAAGCGGATTGTGCCGTCGCACTCGAAAACATGTTTATCGCCGCCGAAAAAGAAGGACTTTGCACCTGTTGGATAAATCAACTCAACAATATATGCGATCACCCGTTGATACGCTCCGTTTTGACAAAAGCAGGCGTCAATCCCGAACATAAAGTTTACGGTTGTGCGGCTTTGGGGTATTCGGACGCAGAAAAAACCGTCGAAAACAAAAAATTCAATAAAATCGTCATTTGCGACTGATATATCGTTTATGCGGAGATAGAAATTTATGGAAAATTATACAATTGACATTTGCAAACAATACGGATTACCCGGAACAGCCACTCTCGAATGTTTTATTCATTCGGACACTAAAGAACTTCATCCTCTCGTGCAAAATTTGCCGTGCATGATCGTTTGCCCGGGCGGCGGATACGGATTTGTTTCCGAACGCGAAGGCGAACCCGTTGCGATTGATTTCTATAACAGAATGTACAACGTATTCGTCCTACGCTATAACGTCGCTCCCGATTATCGTTATCCGCACGCGCTTACTCAACTTGCCTGCGCGGTAGATTACGCGCGTAAAAACTACGAGAAATTCATGATTGATCCTAACAAAATTTTCGTAGGCGGTTTTTCGGCAGGCGGACATTTGGTCGGTAGCCTTGCGAATTTTTGGCATTCTTTGCCGAACGACCTTATCGACTCAAATAAGTTGAACGCTCAACCGAACGGCGTCATGCTCTGCTACCCTGTAATTTATCCGCAAAGCCACATAGGTTCTTTCAATAACCTTTTTGGCGACGGCAACGAGAACAATCCGCTTGTTAAACAATACACGCTCGACAAAACAGCTTCGGATAAAAATCCCCCCTGTTTCATTTGGACCACGGCGGAAGACAACTGTGTTAAACCGGACGCTACTTTGCGTTACGCAACCGCCATGTACGAAAACGGCGTTAAATTCGAATGTCACATATTTCCGACAGGTTGGCACGGCGGTTCTACCTGCGACAAACGTACCAACGAAAATTTCGACGCTTTGAAATGCGCCGACGTGTGGATCGATCTCGCAGACAAATTTTTCACGAATTTATAATCTAAATAAAATTATAATTAATTTAATAAAATTTATAAAAAACAGCGTTCTTCATTCAAAAAGAACGCTGTTTAGTTATATTCATAATCGTTTACATCGTTAAACTTCCCTGTTTGTTATTGACCACTCGCAAAACGTTAATTTCTTCGCCAGTGACCGCGTCGACGTATATAAAGTAATCCAACCCATCGTATTTACCCGCGACTTCATAACAGAACGCCTCTTTTTCACCTTTCGGAATCACTGCAAGGCGAACGCTTTCGACGTCGATTTTTTTACTTACCGAATTTTTCGCTTCGCTTTCGGTTATTACGGGAACGAGCCGATTTCTGTCTGTATTTTTTTCGCAATACGCCGAACTTTCGAATCCTATGACGCTCCCGTCATCCTCGGCTACTTTAACTTTTACAAGATCGGTATAATATATTATTCCGTTCTCTTTCGGAGCGAGATTAACGTAAGAAATTCCTTCGCCGCCGTTATACCACACTGGACTCAGATTTTTGAATCCAAGCTTTTCCATGAATTTTACGGCGCTTTTTTCCGCTTGCTCTCTCGAAATCGAGCTTTTTTCGTCCCGATGTTCCCAATCGTACATCAGCGGAATTCCTCCTTTTTCCGACAACAGCACATATGCCGTTTTGCCCTCTTTTTTGCCGATTATTGCAAAAGCCTCCGTTTTACCGTTTATCCTCTCTATCGTTTCGGTTTCTATTCCCAAAAGTTCTTTTGCTTTTTCGCTCGCTTTGTCGGCAGATATCTTCGGAAGATTTTCCAAAGCTTTGAAACAATAAGTTTTATTGTCCGAAAAAGGTCCGTCATAAATCAACGCGGGATATTTAACAGAATTATGATTCATCTCCGTAACCAATCCGTCAAAATCGGTCGGCAGGATTCTGTCGTCGCCTATCGAGGCGTATACGCCTTTCTCCTCTATTTCATGCTCGATTTGGTCGAATTCTTCCGATAAAAGTTTAGCCGTCTTGTATATTTCGTCGGTCTGAGCTTCGAACACGGCAACGTCCTCTCCTTCTGATATAGCTCTGTTAAAGCTTACGCACCAATCGCCCACCTGATTAAAAAACTTAACTGTCGAAGTAATATTTTCGAAAGAAAGCGGAAGTTTGGAAACGCTTTGAGCCGCCGTTTCGGCTTGTCTGTAAGTGTCCGTAATCAGTTCTCGACTGTTTTCGTTGCCTCGCGAAACCATTAATTTAGACATGTTCACCTGTAAATTATTCAAACTGTCGCCAAGATCGTAAATCGAACTCTTATACACATTTTCAAGCGCGCGTTTATTGTTGTCGTTGGCAACGCTCACGACGACCAGCTCGCCGAAAAACAAAATCGACAACGCCGATAAACACACTATAACCGATATAAATACTTTTCTCATATTCATGCCCTCGCAAAAGAATGTCTACCTATAGTCAATTCGACTTTGAGCGACCATATCCATTTGCTTGTCGCCGTCGCAGGATTATAATAATACAAACAACCGTTCGTCGGATCGCTTCCGTTCAACGCGTCTTTTGCCGCTTTATACGCGGTCGAATCGGGCGTATAATTAATCTGCCCGTCGCTCACGCACGTAAACGCACCCTTTTGATATATTACTCCCGAAACAGTATTGGGAAAAGAAGAAGATTTAACGCGGTTCAGAACGACGGCAGCAATAGCGACTTGCCCCGTATATGGTTCACCGCGCGCTTCCGCATAAACGCATCTCGCGAGCAAATCCAGATTGGCGGAAGAAATATTCGAGGCGTTCACGTTTCCGCCTCCGAGCGTTATTCCCAACGCTTTTTCTGTTTTAGAGCCCACTATTCCGTCTACGGTAAGTCCTTTCGCTCTTTGAAAATTCTTAACGGCATTTTTTGTTCGGCTACCCCATATTCCGTCTACTTTATAGGTATAATATCCGAGATCAGATAATTTTTGCTGAACGATCCGAATATTCGCAGCGGTATCGCCTTTTACTATATTCGACGCTTTTGCCGATTGCAACGGCGCGACGACGAATGTCAAAACGGAAATTAAAAAAAACGCAATCGTAGCCGACAAAATGATTTTTCTTTCGGTCATATTAACTCCTCGAGAATCAGGAAAAATATTTACGCCAAATTTCCGCGATTTTACTTTTGTAAGTAATTTCGCCTTCGCCTTCTCTGCCGACAAAACATAACGGCGGATATATCACGCACCACCAATTATCTCCGCTACCAGACCCGAGTTCTATTATCAAAGCGTCGTATATTCCGCTTTCGACAACAATATCTTCGTAACAACGCGTCGGAAAATATTCGCGAGCGACTTTTACCGTGGCTCTGTAATCGAATCCGCCTTTTGCAAGCACGTCGTCCGCAATGGCTTTGATTGTTTGCACGGAATCGTTTACCGTTCGAATCGCTTGCAAAAAATCGGTTTCGTACTTCAATTTACCGTCAAGATAAGCGACCACTTCGTCTTTTACCGACATCTTCACGTTTTGATCGACATAAGAATCGGAATCGGCGCGGATATGTATCCGCAAAAGTTTTCCGTTCTCTTTGCTATTATTCGCGCAACCGCCCAAAATTATCACCGACGTAAACAATAAAATCAAAATTATCGAAATTTTTTTCATAAAAAACAACCTCTCGTAAATTTAACACGAGAGATTGTCGACAATTATTTATAAATTTATACGTTCTTACCGCAAATAGGTTTCGGAACTCGGCAATAATTCGGTTTCTATCAGATTAGCGCCGAAAGCCGTCAATTTTTCGATAAGCTGTCTATCATACCCGAAAATCACTACAGCCGCTCCGCTACCCGTCATTACTCGGCGATAATCCTTGCTCAAATCGAGTATGTCGGCGATAAAACGATTGATTTCGATAGAAGGCAATGTTAACGCGTTTGCGAGATTTTCGGCAATCGCGTCGAAATCGCAAAGTCGCAAAGCCCGTTTTAACGCGTCGTTATCGGCGACTATTCCGTTTACCCCTGATTTATCGAATTTTTCAAAACTTTCTTTCGCTCCGACGCTACCTTTATAAGCGATTAATATCGGCGCAGAAAACGAACTTTCAAATCTTTCGATAATCTCGCCGCATCCCTTAAGCCTCGCATATCCGCCGTTCAGCATGTACGGAGTGTCGCTACCGAACAAACGAGCGATTTCTTCAGTTTCGCTCCGACCGAGATTAAGCGAATACAGAATATTCAAAGCTTTTATCATGCCGGCGCAGTCCGCGCTCGAACTGCCCAATCCGCAACCGAAAGGTATGTTTGTTTTTATTTTTGCTTTAACGCCCGGAAGCGAATACTTTTCACATATATATTCCGCCGCTCTGTAAGCGTTGGTTTTTTTTGCGTCGAGACAATCGCCGACGAATTCGACGTCGACGCGATCGTTTTCACAAACGGAAACGACGTCGGTCAATCCCGCAGACGCCGCAATCATATCGAGTTCGTGATATCCGTTCTTAACTCCCGTAATATTGAGCGATAAATTCACTTTTGCGTTAACGTTTACCGTAACCGTTTTCATATCCTTTTCCTTCGTAACGTTTCGACGAACAAGGCGAAACTTTTTTATTAGTCACGAACACATAATAACACTTTTTATCATAAATGTCAATTCTCGTCAGATAAATTTCTGTAAATCAGTATTCTTTCTCCGCCGGATAACGGCAACGCCGTATCGGGATTTTGCGCTATAATTCGTTCTGGAGCCGTTCCCGTAGCTTTGGCGATATCCCACAAACTCTCTCCTTTGCTTGCCACGCGCACGGTAATCGCGCTTCCTTCGCAAGGTTTTTCCTTTCCTTCCGAACATTCGACTATGCAAGGAACTACTTTTTTACAATACGAATACGTCGAAAAACATACTTCGGCTTTTATTTCGATTTCGCTGTCTCGTCGTGCTCTGACTTTAACGTCGCTCACGCATGCCGACGCGTTGACAGAATAATCTTCCGCAACGTCGCAATTTTCGGTTACCGAAAAGGGAATTTCCACCCCGACGGAACACGCCGAAGCCGCTTCCGCGCTATAATAAACGATATTGCCGCTCACTATGCCTTCAACGGTGATTCTATTCTCGCCCGCCGAAACGCTCGTAACGCTCGCTTTGAAAGCATCCGCGCAAAGAACTCCGTCCACGGGCGGACTGCTAACATCGAGAGTTACGTTTCCGCCTATCGTTTCGCAAAAACGCGAGTCGTTCATTCCTCCGCATACGTCCTTATTTTCGACGCGACAAACCGTTTCTTTTTTTGTCGAAAACATATCCGTTATCATATCTACCGAACGCCGCGAGTACACCGCGTAACTAATCTCGAACGCAGACTCCGTTTCCGCGGTAGTCGAATTCTCTTCGGTAACCACCCTCGTCAACGTTTTCACCTCGCCGACCAGCACCGTAACTTCGTCTCCCGATCTCGCTTCCGCCGCCGGCAATTCTTCACCGATAGGAGAAGTAAAAGTTTGTTCTCCCAACGTTCCGTCCTCTCTTACCCCTATAAGACGAGTGATCAGCTCGCCTTCGATCATAATCGAATCGTTAAGCGCACTTACTCTTTTTATCACGGCGACGCCGCCGCTTTTTAATATTCTCTCAAACTTAACGTTTGCGACGCTGTCCGTAACAGTTACGATTTTACGTTCGGAACAAACCAATTTAAAATAATCCGTCTTATCGTTTTTCGCGTATACGCTCTCGCCGCAAGACGTAAGACATTTTATTTGTTTTGAACAATCGGCAACCAAAGTTATTTCGACGACGCACGCGGGTTTAATTTCGTTGCTGCCGGCAGACGCGATGTCCACATCGAGAACGGACGCCGTAAAACAGGGTTTAATGCCTCCGTTGATTTTTTCATCGGTAATTTTATCCGTGAATTCCGCTTGATATTCCATAACACGCGGAACGCCGTTGCCGTCCAAAAAAAGTGCGGAAAAATCCACTTTTCCGTTATATCGAGCCTCGCCTGCGAACACTTCCGCCGCGCTTATCGAACTTTTACACTCGACCGACAATACTTTTGCTATACTGACGTCGGGCGAAGGAATCATTTTGGCTTCCACTACCGCCTGCGAGCGACACAGCCAATTCCTCTCCTCAGTCTTAATTTCATCATAAACAGGTTCAAAAGCCATATTATCCTCCAACAACCTACTTTTTACAAGTCTTTGCTTGCACTTTATAATATTCGCGAATACGACCGATTATGATTGCGGAGGTTTAATTTTTTCATTTTCGGGCAAAAATAACCGTATGAAAAAAACAGCCATGACCATAGAAGAAGCTAAAGCGAAAGTAAATTCGCTTGTCGGCAAACCTGTCAAAATAGCCGTATCGAAAGGCAGAAAAAAAACAGAGAAATACGTTGCCGTAATAACAAACGTCTTTCCCTGCGTGTTTACGCTCGCCGTAGAAAATTACGCGCTATGTCCCGTCATGTCTTATTCTTATTCAGACGTCATTTGCGGAAATATTAAATTCAAAGACTGAATCGTCGCGTGTAAAAAACTTTTCAATAGCGTTCGCCTACAAGATACGAAAAAATTTCGAAGTTCGTTTAAACGTTTAATTTAAAAATTCGTTCTACGCTTCGATTAGTTCAAAAATTTTTCTCAAACGATCGCCTGAATCTCTTTGATTAAATCTTTTTCCTTCAAGAAAAAATCTTACGCGTGATTTTCATGAACAGAGAATGAGGGACTATTCTGTACATAAAATACAATAATTTATATTTTTTGCCGACAATATACATCGGTTTATATTTTTTCTTGTTTATAATCGAAACGATCTTTCCTACCGCATAGTCTTCGTTCATTCTCTTACTCTCGCGCGAAGTGATTTTTTCGTCGGCAAGTTTAATTCTGTCGCCGTAACGCTCGTTCGTAGAATAGTTTTTAACTCTGTTTTTCGTGAAAGAAGACTTTATGTCTCCGGGACAAACAGCGGTAACGTCTATGCCGTACGGATAAAGTTCCATTTTAAGGCAGTGACTGAATTGGCTCAACGCCGCTTTCGACGCGCAATACATCGTTCTGAACGGCAACGGGAAAAGCGCGCACGCGGAACTGATATTAATTATTTTCGAGCCTTCGCTCATGCTCGGCAACAACAGACGAGTAAGTTCAATCGCCCCCGTAACGTTGGTGTCGAATTGTTTTTCTATCTGTGCTTCGTCGAGCAATTCGGTCGCCCCGTACAACCCGTACCCCGCGTTATTGATAAGAACGTCGATTTTGTCAAATCTCACTTTAATTTCTTCTACGGCTTGTTTTACAGAATCGCTATCGGATAAATCGCATCGAATATCCGAAAAAGCCGCAGTTCTGGACAAAGATACCACTGTATTGTCCGCTTGGTAATTCTGCTTGATTTTTTTACCGATGCCGCTGCTGCCGCCCGTTATAATAATTATTTTTCCTTTCAGCTTATTTTTACTCATTTGTTCGATTATATTACTTTAGCCGATTTTTGTCAAGTCGATAAGAAGCCGCGCGATTAAATTATTTCTTTTTTATCCTTAAAAGTAATTGCATTTTAAAACAAAAAGGACTATAATTCTTTGTCGGAGGGTTATATTATGAAATATTTATTAGTCGTTATTCTCGAAAACGAATCCCTGACTTATCCGCTTATCAAAAAATTAAACGAACAGGGAATTCACGGAACAATCATTTCCACGACGAACATGAAAACCAAACTTCTTCACGGAGAAGACGAACCTTTGCCCGATTTCGGCGGTTTACGTCATATCGTAAAACCCGAATTTCAGGAAAGCACCACTCTTCTTTTGGTAGTAAAAGAAGACGCCATGGAAACAGCAAAACAAATTACTCGCGAAGTTACGAATAACTTTGCGGACGATTGCGGCAAAATGTTCGGCATGCCGCTGATGTTTTCGGAGGGACATATAGCCTGAGTCATGAATATACTGCTTTCTATCTGCCTTGCTCTCGTCGTCGGTTTAGCCGCGACTCGACTCATGAAACTTATCGGATTACCCAACGTAACAGGTTACCTTATCGTAGGAATTATTCTCGGACCTTGTTGTCTTAAAGCCATTTCCGCCGACGATCTGAATCAGGCTTTCAGCGTAATAACGGACGTCGCGCTCGCTTTTATAGCTTTTTCGATAGGCGTAGAATTCAAAATTTCCAGTTTTAAGCACATCGGTAAAAACATTATTATAATAACGTTTTGCCAAGCGCTCATGACCGTATTGTTCGTAGACATAGTTCTTATAATTTTGGCTACGTGTACAGACATAGTATCGTTACCGGTCGCTATTTGCTTAGGCGCAATCGCAACAGCCACCGCTCCAGCCGCCACACTGATGGTCGTAAGACAATATAAAGCTCACGGTCCGGTAACAGAAACGCTGTTGCCAGTAGTCGCTCTCGACGACGCCGTAGGTCTTATGGTATTCTCGGTATCCATCGCAATAGCAAAAGTATTTGCCGTAGGCGAAACGATTACCTTTACCGCCATAGTGCTCGAACCTTTGCTCGAAATAGTTTTATCGCTTGCGATCGGTTCCGCTCTGGGCGCATTGTTAAGCCTCGGAATGAGAATTTTCAAATCGCGAGCCAATCGTTTGTGTTTATGCGTGGCCATGGTTTTTGCCGGATGCGGAATCACGATGATAGAGGGATTGCAACTTTCGTCGTTACTTGTATGCATGATGATAGGCGCGATTTATTGCAACACCTACAAAGAAAGCGACAAAATCATGGAAATTTGCGATAGATGGACTTCGCCGTTGTTCATGTTGTTTTTCGTCATTTCGGGCGCAAGTCTCGACATTTTCAACATAATCAACATAGGCGTCGTAGGAGTTATCTATATATTAGTAAGAGCTTTGGGAAAATATACCGGCGCGTTTGTCGGTTCGGCAAGCGTCAAAGCACCAAAAACCGTTCGCAACTATCTCGGTCTGACCTTATTGCCTCAAGCAGGCGTTGCTATCGGTATGGCTGCGATCGCAGCAAAATCCTTGCCGACTCAATACGCCGCAAGCATTTCCACCGTAGTTTTGTGCGCGACTTTAGTATATGAATTGGTAGGTCCGATTATTACGAAGATAGCGCTTTCGTCGGCAGGCGAAATCGAAAAAAAGCCAAGCCGAATCAAGAAAACGGCAAAAGCCGAATAACATTCGCCATATCGAAATTATTCGCGCGAAAAAGCATAATTTTTTACAACAGAACTCGATTCTGCCGATAATTTCGAATAAAAGCACAAAAAACGAGCGTCTCTTGCAAAATCGGAGACGCTCGTTTTTTTAATAATCAATTGTTTTTTTCGAGCAAAACTATAATTTGTTTAAGCAAATCTTCCGTAGTCGGATTATTTTCGCGTTCTTTCGCGGCGGCAAGTGCGGCTGCCTCTTCCTCGGCTTTTTTCTTTGCAGCCTCTTCTTCGGCTTGCTTCGCCTTTTTTTCCTCTCTGAAAGCTTTTACTTCGTTCAAGTCGTAGAAGTTAAGCCCGTTTTTCTTCATTTCTTTGCGTTCTTCCTTAGTCGCTTTACGCATTTTCAAATCTTTTCTGCCGTCGTTCAAAGCGTTAATCGCCTTAACGATGCAAAAAAGCACGAACGCAATGAGCATGAAATTGATAATTGCGCTTATAAAAGCTCCCCAATCGATATAAATCGCCGTGGACAGATCGTCTGCGGATCCGCTGAGAACGGTAACCGCCGAACCGAGTGCGTCGCCTCCGACGCAAGCCGCGATAATCCAATTTATAATCGGTTGCAAAATATTCGACGTTAACGCGGTTACTATCGCGGTAAACGCACCGCCGACGATAACGCCGACAGCCATATCGAGAACGTTACCGCGAGTAATAAAAGTTTTAAATTCCTTAAAAAACTTCATAATCTCTCTCCTTTTATCTAACATATATATTTATTATAAACGCATACGCCCTGTTTTGTCAATTATTTGAACAAACTAAAACTAAAATTATACAAAAATAAACTATAAATCTCACTTGCTTTGATGTGAACCCCAAAGGTTAGACAAAAAAATTAAATATATTGGAATTGAGTT